>RFIU01000278.1 GCA_003695555.1 Alphaproteobacteria bacterium | reverse complement strand
CGGATGAGGCGCGCCGGCGCCTCTTCGCCTTCATCGATGCCTCCCCCGAGATCGTCCTCCTGAAGATTTCTCCCGACGGTCGGCAGTGGAGCTTCCGGGTCGCGATGAGCGACCGGCCGCTGCCGGACGTCGTCTCGGTTCGCATCGAACCGCTGGGCGAGGATCGGGCCGCGATTGCCATCTACAGCCGCGCGGTCGGCTGGGGCGGCGGGGACCGTGCCCGCCAGACGGCCAGAGTGAAACGCTGGCTTGCCATTCTGCGCCCCTGACGCCGTGAGACGGAGGCGCATGTATTCGGGCCTCAAGGGCAAAAGCCGATGGTGGGAAAGAATGACCCGGCCGAGCGTCACAGGGAGCGGGAAAAGCGGCTTCGTGGCCGTCTGCCGAAGGCGGTCTGGGCGCTTGGTCTGACGAGCCTCCTGATGGATGCCTCTTCGGAGGCAATTCATTCGCTGCTGCCGCTCTTTCTGACCACTTCGCTCGGCGCCTCGGCGACGATCGTCGGACTGGTCGAGGGCCTCGGCGAAGCGGTTGCCGCCGTTTTCAAGCTGGTCGGCGGCGCCACCTCCGACCGCCTGCCCCGTCGCAAGCCGGTGGTCGTGCTGGGCTATGGGCTGGCGGCATTCTCCAAGCCGCTCTTTGCACTCGCCGCCTCGGTATCGGCAGTAATCGCCGCCCGCCTTATCGATCGCACCGGCAAGGGACTGCGCGGCGCGGCACGTGATGCCCTGATCGCCGATCTCGTTGCCCCAGCGAACCGCGGCGCCGCCTTCGGCCTGCGACAGTCGCTCGACACCCTGGGCGCGCTGATCGGTCCGCTTGCCGCCACCGGCCTGATGCTCCTGTTCGCGGGTGACATCCGCAGCGTCTATGGAATCGCGGTCATCCCCGCCGCGCTGGCGGTACTGGTGCTGATCCGCTACGTCCACGAGCCCGCCCGGCGACCGGCGCATCCGGTACCGCCGGCCCGTCCTCACGTCCCACGGGGCGCGGCCTGGCGGGACGATCTCGTCGCCCTGCCGGCCGCCTTCTGGATAACGCTTTCGGGCGGTGTCCTGCTGACGATGGCACGCATCGGCGAATCCTTCCTTTTGCTCGCGGCCGAGGATCTCGGCGTCGCGGCAGCCGCGATTCCGCTCGCCTATGTCCTGATGAACAGCGTCTATGCGACGAGCGCCTGGCCGGCAGGGCGGCTTGCCGATCGCTGGGGGGCCGCCCATTTGCTGGTGTTCGGCGCGCTGCTGCTGGCGATTGCCGACCTGCTGCTGGGAATGGCGAGGGGAACTCTCATGCTCGGCTTCGGCATCGCGATCTGGGGACTGCACATGGGATTGACACAGAGCCTGATGATGGCCCTGGTGGCCCGAACCTTGCCCGCAGGGCGGCGCGGGATCGGCTTCGGCATCTTCCACATGAGCCTCGGCCTCGCCGCGCTCGCCGGCGGGATCGGCGGCGGCATGATGTGGGACAGCGGCGGCGCCATCCTCGCCTATCCGGTCGCCGCCGGCCTTGCCCTGACGAGTGCCATACTTTTCCTCCTGCCGGCCCGGATCAAGGAAATATCGTAACGTTTCCGGAACGATAATCCCCGCTCGACCCGCTTTCCACCTCTGACGATGTGAAAAACGCAACCGATCGTTAAGCCTTTTCCCCTATAGGAAAAGTCCAGTCCTGCCCCGATCGCGGGAAATCGCCCGGCATTGCGACGCTTGGACGGCGCACATGTCAACCGCCGGGCAGGATCTCGGTCGGGATCGAATGATGAATGCCAAGGAGTCCGCCGCCATGGACAGCATGACTTCGACGATTGCTTCTCGTGACGAACATTCAAGCGACGGCGGTCGGGAGGAGGCGGCCCTTCAGGAATACCTCGCCGCCCTGATTCAGGGAAATTACGCGGCTCCGTCGCCGGCCGGCGGCGGCAGAATCGGCGAACTCGTTCGTGAGCTCGGCGCGAAATTGGTCGCCAGTCAACGCACCCATGCGGACCATGTCGTCCAGACCGCGATCGAGGCCAACGAGATCGGCGGCCTCACCGCCCGTCTCATCGCGCCGGTACGCGAAGCCAGCGAAAGCGCCCAGTCGATGGCTGCGGCGGTGGAGGAACTGGTGGCATCTGTGCGGGAAATGACGGCATCTTCCGACAGTGCCGCTGCCGGAGCGGAGGAAGCCAAGCAATCGGTCCAGGACAGCATCACCCGTGTACATGAGGCGATCAGCGCCTTTCAGGATCTCGCCCAGCGAGTTCAGGAGGCGGCCGCCGATGTCGAGGCTCTGGGACAGGCGTCCCAGGAGATCGGCGGTATTGTCAAGGAAATCGAGAAGATCGCCAGCCAGACCAATCTGCTCGCACTCAACGCGACGATCGAGGCGGCGCGCGCCGGCGAGGCCGGAAAGGGCTTTGCCGTCGTCGCCAATGAGGTCAAGAACCTATCACAACAGACCGCCAAGGCGACCGACGACATCCGTACCCGGATCGAAGCCCTGCTGCAGCAGGTCGATCGCATCGGCGATGTCATGTCTGCCGGTGCCGAGGTCGCCGAATCGGGTCGCGCGACGGTCGATACCCTGGGCCAGCAGGTCGAATCGGTCGGTGCTCAGGTCGATGCCGTCGCCAGCCGGATGGGTGAAGTTGCGGGCATCATCGGTCAGCAGTCGGAAGCTGTCGGCGAGATCGCTCAGGGCGTCAATGCGGTGGCCGAGATGAGCCGGCGCAATCTCGATTCGATCAATGCGCTGGCGGATTCGACCGACCGGCTCGATCACGCCATCGCCGACGAGATGCAGGACGTTGCCGAAACCGAATTCCGGGGCAAGGTGATCCGTCTTGCCAAGGCCGACCATGTGATCTGGAAGCGCCGCCTGATCGCGATGGCCGCCGGCAGGCTGGCCTTGTCGGCCGACGAACTTGCCGACCATCATTCCTGCCGGCTCGGCCGCTGGTACTACAGCGATGCCAGCAAGCGCTTCGGCAGTCACCCGGCCTTTCGCGATCTGGAGGATCCGCACGAGCGCGTCCATCGTTTCGGCAAGGAGGCGGCCCGCTGCTTCGAGCAAGGGCGTCATGAGGATGCCCTGGCAGCGATCGCCAAGATGGAAGAGGCCTCGCAAGAGGTCATGCGCCTGCTCGAAACGCTGCGAGTTGCCGACGAAGGATAACGGCCCCGACCGCCGGAAGACGGTCGGCCGTACCGGCCGAACAATCATCGCCTGGCCGCGCGAGGCGCTCGCCGCCTTCCCCTTCGTCATCGCCGACCGTCACGGGAAGTGGCATCCGATGCGGACAAACCCCTTGACATGCCGCGCCAGCTTTGCTTCCAAGCGCGCGAACCTGCGCGGGACGGCAATGGCCTCGGCACCGCCCCCAACCCGCGCCGACGAACGGCGAAAATCAGCGAGCAGGACCCGACCGTGGCCAATCCGATCGAACAGTTCGAGATTCACACCCACGTGCCGCTGGAAGTGGCCGGCATCAATGCCTCGATCACCAACTCCTCGCTTTGGATGATCGGTATCGTCGCGACGCTTTCGCTCTTCTTCTTCCTGGCCGTCCGGCGCGCCCAGACGGTGCCGGGGCGGATGCAGTCGGCGGCAGAGATGTTCTACGAATTCGTCGCCGGCATGGTCCGCGACAATGCCGGCGAGGAAGGGCGGCAGTTCTTCCCCTTCATCTTCACGCTGTTCGCCTTCCTGCTCGGCGCCAATCTCGCCGGCCTGCTGCCCTATTCCTTTACCGTCACCAGCCACATCATCGTCACCTTCTCGCTGGCGGCGACCGTCTTCGTCGGCGTGACGATCATCGGCTTCATCAAGCACGGCTGGAAATTCCTGCGTCTGTTCGCACCTTCCGGCGTGCCGCTCGCGCTGCTCTTCATGATCGTGCCGATGGAGATCATCTCCTATTTCATGCGCCCGGTTTCGCTGTCGGTGCGACTGTTCGCGAACATGCTCGCCGGCCATCTGATGCTGAAGGTCTTCGCCGGTTTCGTCGTCTCGCTCGGCGCGCTCGGCAGCATTCTCGGGATCGGTGCCGCGGTCCTGCCCTTCGCCTTCGACTTCGCGCTGACCGGTCTCGAATTTCTCGTCGCCGTGCTGCAGGCCTATGTCTTCGCAATTCTCTCATGCATCTATCTGAATGACGCCCTGCACCCGGCCCACTGACAAGAAGGGCGCCGGGGCATCACGATCCCAGGAAACGGACAAACCGATAACCGCAACCCTCGAACAGAAGGAAACTTCCCATGGAACCTGAAGCTGCAAAGCTCATCGGCGCCGGCATCGCGACCCTGGCGCTCGCTGGTCCGGGCATCGGCCTCGGCCTGATCTTCGGCAACTATCTGGCCGGCGCGCTGCGCAACCCGTCGGCAGCGCCGAAACTGTTCGGCAACCTGCTGCTCGGCTTCGCTCTGACCGAAGCGATCGCGCTGTTCGCCCTGGTCATCGCCATCCTTCTGATCTTCGTCGTTTGACGAAACTATCGGCGTTCGGCCGGATCCCCATCGAGCGTGGTCTTCATGCGTGATGCGGCCGAACGCTGAACGAGGGGCGACGGGCGCACCGTGCGAAGGTTCGCCCGGCCTTCAACCGACAAGGCGGGATCCACGCCATGACCGAACAGGTGAGCGAAGTTCCGAGCAGCGAGGAGGGGCCGAACTTCCCCCCCTTCGATGTCACCACCTTCCAGCCGCAGGTGGTCTGGCTGGCGATCAGCTTCGTGCTGTTCTATGTCATTCTCTCGCGCCTCGTGCTGCCCCGCATCCAGCGGGTGATGGCCGAGCGCGAGGAACGCATCGCCGCTGACCTCGATGAGGCCGAACGGCTCCACAAGGAGCTTGAGGAGCTCAAGGAGGCGATCGCCGAACGGCTTGCTGAAGCGCGCACCCGTGCGCAGGGTATTCTGGCGCGTGCTCGCGACGAAATGCGGGAGAAAAGCGAGCGCGAACTCGCCGCCCTCGAAGAGCGCCTCGGGCAGCGCATCCGTGACGCCGAGGACGAGATCGCCAGGGCCAAGGACGAGATTCTTGGCCGGATCGACGAAATCGCGCACGAGGCGGTCCATGGCGTCTTCGCGCGACTGGGCTTTTCCGAACCCGGAGAGGACGAGATCCGCGAGGCGCTGGAAAAGGCCCGCAGACAAACGCAGGAGGCGGCCTGATGGCGGCGGAAACCGGACACGGCGAAAGCATTCTGGCGAGTGCCGAATTCTGGGTCGCGGTCGCCTTCTTCTGCTTTGTCGCCCTGGTGCTGTGGCTGCGGGCCCACCACAAGGTACGCGAAGCTCTCGATCAGCGCAGCGAGCGCATCGCCAATCAGCTCGCCGAGGCACGCCGCCTGCGCGACGAAGCGCAGGCCGCGCTCGCCGATGCCCAGGACGCTCACCGTCAGAGCCACGATCGGGCCGAGGAGATCATCGCGCAGGCCGAAAGCGATGCCCAGGCGATGATGCAGGAGGCGGATGAGGCCCTTCGGGCCCTGGTCCAGCGGCGCGAGGCGGCGGCAGAACTGCGCATCTCGCAGGCGCGCGAGAAGGCGGTCAAGGATGTCCGGGTCGCCGCCGCTGAAGTCAGCATCCGCACTGCCGAACTGATGCTCGCCGAGCGCCTCAAGGGCGGCGAGGGAGAAGCGGCCATGGCAAGGGCGCTGGAAGAGGTGAAGACCCGCCTTTCAGAAGGCTGAGCACCCATCGCATCATCCTTCGCGCGGCGACCGCGAACCGGAAATGATGACCCGGGCGCGAATTTCACAAGGTCGGCGGCACGCCCGCCGGCCTTTTTTTCATGAGCAGACCAGTACCCTGAATGGCAGGCCCTGCCGGGAGATCGGCGGATCAGTCTTCGAGAAAGTAGCTGAGATGCCAGACCAACTCCGATTCATCCATCGGATAATCCCTGCCCTCCTTCGCCGGAACCAGCTGCGACGGTGAGACGAGCGCAAGCTCGGTCTGCATTTTGAAGGCGGTGCGCATCTTCAGCCCTGCCTTCCAGGCCAGGGCGGTAACCGCTCGCCCGCTCTTCGACAACAGGATGCGCCGCACCACCGCAGGCTCGATATCGGCCATCACGGCGAGGCACTGGATCAGCAGCTCGCGACGATTGTTCTCGATCGCATCATGGACGAATTCGTCGTTCAGCATGCCTCGGCGATGAAAGTCGCGCGCCTTGGCGGCAAGCTCTGCGGCTTCGTCATCGCCTACCTGTTCCTCGGCGATGCGCTGCCGTACCCGGTCGAGGATCTCGTCGGCAAGCTTTTCATCGATCGGATTGCGTTCCATCATTCGGTGAACCAACGCCGAGGCGACGAAACCGGCGATCCTCTTCATCGCGCGGATCGAGAGCTGCGGGCGCATGGCGAGCGGCTGATGCCATTCGGCGACCTCGCGCGCCTGATCGATCAGACGATCCAGCGTGTCCTCGCGGATCTGGGCGCTGTCATTGGCAAGCAGGGCGGCGACCGCCGGCACGTCAAGGGTGGCCGCAATATCGTCGCTGACCGTCTCGTCCAGATTCTCACGCCGAGCGATGGCGCTCAACGCCTCGCTCGACATCCCCGCCGCGATCAGTTCGCGCAGGTCGTTTTCGTCGAGCAGCGGCGAATATTCCAGCACCGGGCAGCAGACGATCGATTCGAGATCACGGGCGAGCTGGCGGACGATTTCCCTCGGCACCCGGTCGGAACGCTTGATCTCTTCGGCAACCATCGCCCGAACCTTGGGCAGCGCATCCCGCGCGAGGGACTCGAGCAGCTCGATCGCGCGCTCACGAATCCGTATCGACTCATCGGGCGGCAGATCGGGAACGAGACGGGCGATCTTGCGGGCGAGTTCAAGACGCACCTCGTCATCGCTGTCTCGGGCGAGCAGCTGATCGGCATGAATTGGCGCCGCAGGGTTGGCGGCAACCGCGCGGCGGACCTCGCGATCCTCGTCTTCTGCCAGGAAATAGAGGATCTCCGGGCGCATGTCCTGCCGTTGCGCCAGCGCGCGCCGGTCATCGAGCCGCCCCCGTTCGAGCAGCCGGCGCGCCTCGTCATAGCTGATCGGCTGCTGGCCGAGTGTCTGCTCCCTTTCTTCGCTCATCATCCGTCCATCCGCCGATTTCTACCCTGCGCGAACCTGCTGCCCGTCATCATCCGGAAGACCGGCGGGCGTCTCGTCACCCCTGCCTTCCTGCCCCGGCGTCGCGATGACGAGGCGCGATTTGCCATGCTCCTTGGCCTGATAGAGTGCGGCATCGGCAATTTCCAGAAGGTCGGCCGGTGTCTCGGCCGCCGGCCAGGGACTCATCACCAGGCCGATCGACAGGCCGAGCGGAAGATTTGCATCACCGGCCGCTTCACGCAGCTCGGGGATGATGGCGAGCAGCTTTTCGGCCTTTCGTTTGGCTCCCTCGAGATCCGTGTCTTCGAGCCAGAGGGCGAATTCGTCACCTCCGAGCCGGCCCGCCCGATCGCCGGCCCGGCTGCCCTCGGCAAGGTGGCGACCAAGCAGGCGCAGAACGGCATCCCCTGCCGCATGGCCGAGGCGATCGTTGACCTGCTTGAAATTGTCGAGGTCGATATAGAGCATCGCCGAGGGGCGGCCGGTACGCCGCTGATGGCGCATGCGCTGTTCGGTGTCGGCAAAAAAGGCGCGACGATTGAGCAGACCGGTCAGTTCATCGGTGCGGGAAAGATGTTCAAGCTGTTCGAGAATGGCCGCCTGCTGCAAGGCGATGGCGATATGACCGGCAAGGCCGTGCACCAGTTCGATTTCATGTGCACGCCAGGGTTCGCTGCCTGTGTCGCGGATGAAGGTGATGGCACCGGCGATGCCCTCGGCCCTGGCGAAGGCGACCAGCGCATGCCGTTCTTCGGCATCCAGTTCGACGACCACCTCCTCGGCACCGGTTGCATCCGCCCAGCCGCGCTCCGAAAGCAGACGGCTGACCGCAGCTTGAGCCAGTTCGCCACTTTCCCCCTCGCAGCACCAAAGCAATTGACCGGGATCGTCCAGCCTGCCGGCCTTTTCTCCTCCTTCCGTCGCCCGACGTGCCAGCGCCCAGCCGCTGGCAGAGCGCAATGCCTCGCCCGCCTCTTCGGCGGCCTTGGCGAGAATCGCTTCCGGGCTAGCGTGCGAGCGGATCTCGAGCACCATGCGCGCCAGCAGATTCTGACGGGCGTGCTCCAGTTCGCGTTCGGCTTCGCGCTCGATTTCGGCGGTGATGTCGCGGGCCACCCCACGGGCACCGCACAGGCCATCGGGGCCCGTCACCGGCACCGCGGAAACCGAGAGGGTTACCGAACCGCCATCACGATCCCGCGCCCGGCACTTCAGGGCACGTACCGGCTCGCGGGTTTCGAAGGGATTGACGTTGTCCGGATCGAGCCCGAAGAGCTCCGCCGCCCGTCGGCCGGCCATTTCCTGCGGCCGCCAGCCCAGCGCGCCATTGGGACTGACATAGGTGAAGCGCCCCTGCGCGTCCGTTTCCCACCCGAAATCGGCCGAACAGAACATCAGATCCTTGTAGAGCTCCCGGCTCTTGAGCAGCGCGCGGGTAAGATTGTCCTCGAAGCTGACCTCGCGAGCGCTGAGAACGACACCGCCATGACGACGATCGGTGGACGGAACGATGCAGACCTCGAAGGCACGGCGAGCGCCTTCTTCCATGGTGTTGGCGGGAGCCTCGGCATCCGACGGGGTTTCCGGCCGGTCTTCGCCTTCCAGAACGACGCGCGCCATTACCGGCTCGCCGCCGGCAAGTGCGGTCACCAGCAGCGCGCGAAGCGACGGGTCATGCCGCTTCAGAGCATCCTGCAGGGCCCGCGCCGCCTCCCCCCCCGAAGCCCGAAGAACCTCGCCGCGCGCATCCAGGTGAAGCGTCACGGTTGCGCCCTGCGTCGTCCCGTCCGCTTGCCCGATCGCCCATTCCGCTTTTCCGCGGTTGTTCATGCCGATTCCTGCCACCTTGGCGGATCCCCCGGACTCGCGCCGATTTTCGCATCATGATGCATAGCGGGATTGCCTTAAGGCCTGCTTAAGACCATCTTCGGAAAAAACGACGACCAGCCGACCGGGAGCAGGCGGACCGGACCGCACCGCACCAGCAACGGTCGAAAGCGACGGACACACCGGCCATGCGCATTGCCGAACGGATCGAGACCTGGGTCTTCGATCTCGACAATACCCTTTATTCGCCCACCTGCCGGCTGTTCGATCAGGTCGATCGCCGGATGGGCGAATTCATCTCGGCGCGGCTCAGTATCGACCGGCAGGAGGCGCGACGCATCCAGAAGGATTATTTCGTCCACTACGGCACGACGCTGAAAGGTCTGATGCGCCATCATGCGATCGCACCTGACGAGTTTCTGGAGTTCGTTCATGACATCGACGTGACGGTCGTTCCGCCGGACGACGCCTTGCGGGATGCCCTCGCCGGGCTTGCCGGACGACGGCTGGTCTATACGAACGGATCCCGTTCCCATGCCGAACGAATTCTCGCCCGTCTCGGCGTCTCCGAGCTGATCGACGGCATATTCGATATCGCCGCTGCCGGTTATGTGCCGAAACCGGATGCAGGAAACTTCCGCTCCTTCCTTGACCGCCACCGGATCGCGCCCGAACGCGCCGTCATGATCGAGGACATGGCCCGCAATCTGATCCCGGCATCGGCAGCCGGCATGACCACCGTGTGGCTGCGGACCGGCTATGAATGGGCGGACGTCCACCACCGCCCCGAAGCCGTCGATATCGAGATCGACGATCTTGCCGCATGGCTGAAGCTCCAACATCATAACGCGGGCCAGCGCGGCGGCGCTCCCGGACGGGGCGGGAAAAACGGCGGATGAGCCGACCCCTCCCGCTGCATTGACTTCATTGCCGCTGCGCTTATGCTTCCCCCATCGTGGCGGATGATGCAGCGCAGCAAACCGCCTCGGGAAAGATGCGAAAGGATGAGCCGCCGCCATGATGGATGAACTGCGCCGCATCATCGAAGAGTCCTTCGCGACCCGCGACCGGCTCGATGGGCCGGCTCGCCAACGGGCGGAAGAGGCCGTCCAGGCGGTCTTCACGGAACTCGAAACCGGCCGCCTGCGGGTGGCGGAAAAGATGCCGGATGGAAGCTGGTGCACCCATGCCTGGGTGAAGGAGGCGATCCTGCTGGCCTTCCGCCTGTGGCCGGCGCAGGACATTCCGGGCGCACCGGGCGGGCGGGTCTGGCACGACCGGATTCCGCTGCGCTTCAATGGCTGGAGCGGCGAAGACTTCGCCCGCGCGCGCCTGCGCATGGTGCCGGGGGCGATCGTCCGGCGCGGCGCCTACCTCGGCCCGGACGTCGTCTTGATGCCGAGCTTCGTCAATGTCGGCGCCCATGTCGGCGCCGGCACCATGGTCGACACCTGGGCGACAATCGGCTCGTGTGCCCAGATCGGTCGCAACTGCCACATTTCGGGCGGAGCGGGAATCGGCGGCGTGCTCGAACCGCTGCAGGCCGCACCCGTGATCATCGAGGACGATGTCTTCGTCGGCGCGCGCAGCGAAGTCGCGGAAGGCATGATCGTCGAACGCGGCGCGGTAATCGCGATGGGAGTGTTTCTTTCCGCTTCGACCCGCATCATCGACCGTGAAACCGGAGAGATCTTTACCGGACGGGTCCCGGCCGGTGCGGTGGTGGTGCCGGGCAACCTGCCTGGCCGCCCGCTTCCCGACGGCTCGCCCGGCCCTTCGCTTGCCTGTGCCGTGATCGTCAAGCGCGTCGATGAACGCACCCGCGCCAAAACCTCGCCGAACGAGCTGCTCAGGCCATGAGAGTCGAGCGACCATTCCCGCCATCCGCGGGCGCCGATGATCCGCGCACGCAAGCGGACGTGGATCCCGGCGATCCGATCGCCCTCACCCGGGCGCTGGTGCGCTGTCCATCGGTCACCCCTCGCGAGGCGGGGGCGCTCGATCTCATCGAACGGGCGGCACGCGCGCTCGGTTTTCGTTGCTGGCGGCTCGCCTTCGATAGCCCCGGTACGGCGCGGGTGGACAACCTCTTCGCCCGCCGCGACCTCGGCCCTTCAGACCGGCGCGGCCCGCATTTCTGCTTCGCCGGGCATAGCGATGTGGTACCGGTCGGCCGCCCCGACGACTGGCGCTGCGACCCCTTTTCCGCGATGATCGAGAACGACCTGCTGATCGGCCGCGGCACCGCCGACATGAAAGGCGCGATCGCCGCGATGCTGGCTGCGATGGCGGAGTTCCTGACGGGCCCCGGCAACGCCCCGGAAACGGCGGGCACGCTTTCGCTGCTGATCACCGGCGACGAGGAAGGGCCAGCGATCAACGGCACGCGGCGTGTTCTTGAATGGATGGCCGAGGAAGGCCACCTGCCCGACTTCTGCCTCGTCGGCGAACCGACCAATCCGGCGCGCCTTGGCGAGATGATCAAGATCGGCCGGCGCGGCAGTCTCAATGGTCATCTGATTGTCGAGGGAACGGCGGGGCATGTCGCCTACCCGCATCTTGCCGACAATCCGGTGCCGAAGCTGCTGCGGCTGCTCGACGAACTGCGCAAGATGTCCCTTGATGAAGGTACGGCGATGTTTCAGCCGTCCAATCTAGAGATCACCCATATCGAGGTCGGAAATCCCGCCCACAATGTGATCCCGGCACGCGCCGAAGCGCTGTTCAATATCCGCTTCAATGACCTGCATGACGGTGAGCGGCTTGCCCGTGATCTGCACGAGCGGCTGGCAGCGACGGGGATCGCCCACCGGCTCGACATTCATGTGACGGGCGAGGCCTTCCTGACCCCGCCGGGGCCACCGGTGCGCGCGCTCGTAGATGCGATCCGTGCGCATACCGGCGAAGAGCCGGAACTTTCGACTTCCGGCGGCACCTCGGATGCGCGGTTCATCAAGGACTATTGCCCGGTGGTCGAATTCGGCCTCGTCGGTGCGACGATGCACAAGGCGAACGAAGCGGTCGCGATCGACGATATCGTGCGGCTCAAGGCCATTTACGGGGACTTCCTCGGCCGCTTCTTCGCATCGACCGGGGTGCAGGATGCCGATAGCGCGTGACCGTCTTTCCCCTCCGACAGGTCGGCGAAGAAGTAATCCATCGCAACCTCGAAACGCCGGGCGGCAAGAAAAAGCACGCTGGCCGGCACCGGCGCCGATCCATTGCGATAGTCTTCCAGTTCGGCAACGCTGATGCCGAGCAAGCCCGCGACCTCCTCCGGTCGGGCAGCTGATAACTGACAGAGCTCGACCAGGCGACGGCCGACCCAACGATCGATCAGCACGGCCGCGGGCAGCGGTTTCCCGGCCGCTTCTTCCCCCTCTTCGTTCACGCCTTCACCTTCCAGCCATGACCTGCGAGTGGCATCCCTTCTTTCCGGGTGCCGGCCAGGGGACGTCGCACGAAGAGCCGCTCGGACCTGAACCAAAGGTTTTTGCCGGACGAATGAGGGTTTGACCCTCGCTCGTGCCTAACAATCCGCTCAAGAAGCCCGCCGATACCTTATCCCCCCGACAGAATTCCTGCTCACCGGCAAGAGATGCCTCTTTATCCTTGCATCCGCCCCTGGTTTCTCCCCAATAACACTCATGCGTGTTATTCATGACCGTATCAACGCAATTGCGTCTGTTCAAGCGCGTCCTGCTCGGCCATTTGCACAATCATGGTTACAGATACGAGTGTTGGTGTACGCATCCGTCGTTTCCGGCGAAGACGCGGCTGGTCCCAGGAGGAGCTGGCGGCGCGGGCCGGGCTGTCTCCACGTACCATTTCGGATCTGGAACGAGGTTTGCGACTGCCCGGCTACAAGACCCTGTCAGCGCTGGCACGCGCAACCAGTGAACCGGTGGATCGCTTCTTCGACGAGGACTGCCGGTCCAACGCCCCGGCAACCGTCGATGGCGAAGCTCCGGCCCGGCGTCAGCGCCTGTTGAGGCTGCTGGGCGAGATGGACGACGCGACCCTCGAAATCGCCATCGCCCAGATCGAGGCGCTGCGCCGTCTTCATCGCCGCCCCTGACCGGCAAGTGAGGGGATCAGTTGCTGCGCAGGCGTCCTGCCTCGTCGAGCAGAGCGACGATCCGTTCGGCCGCCTCTTCCGGCGCAAGACGCGTGGTATCGATCACCATCTCGGCCTGCTCCGGCGGCTCGTAGGGACTGTCGATGCCGGTGAAGTTCCGGATCTCTCCGGCCTGCGCCTTGGCGTAGAGTCCCTTCGGGTCACGTTCGGCGCAGACTTCGAGGGGCGTATCGACGAAGATCTCGAAAAACTCGCCATCACCCATCAGGTCGCGCGCCATGCGCCGCTCGGCACGGAAGGGCGAGATGAAGGAGACGAGAACGATCAGTCCGGCATCGGCCATCAGCTTCGCGACTTCCGCGACGCGGCGGATGTTCTCGACCCGGTCGGCCTCGGTAAAACCGAGATCCTTGTTCAGGCCGTGCCGGACATTGTCTCCGTCGAGCAGGTAGGTGTGGCGCCCCATCGCGTGGAGCCGTTTTTCGACCAGATTGGCGATGGTCGATTTGCCGGAGCCCGACAGACCGGTGAACCACAGGACGGCCGGCTTCTGCCCCTTCAGGTCCGAGCGCGCCTTGCGGTCGAGATCGAGCGCCTGCCAATGGACGTTCTGCGAACGCCGCAGGCCGAAGTCGATCATGCCGGCGCCGACCGTCTCGTTGGTCAGCTTGTCGATCAGGATGAAGGCGCCGGTCGCCCGATTGTCGGCGTAGGGGTCGAAGGGAATCGCCCGGTCGAGCGAGAGATTGGCCACCCCGATATCATTGAGCGCAAGCGTCTTTGCCGCAACCTGCTCGCGGGTATTGACATGGATCGCGTACTTCAGGCGGGTGACCATCGCACTCGCCGTACCGGCGTGAGACTTGAAGAGATAGGGGCGGCCGGGCAGCAGCTCATGGTCAGACATCCAGATCAGCTTCGCCTCGAACTGATCGGCGACCTCGGGCCGGTTCTTCGGGTGAACGATGACATCACCGCGCGAGATGTCGATTTCGTCTTCGAGCGTCACGGTGACCGCCTCGCCCGCGACCGCCTCTTCGCGATCCCGATCGAAGGTGACGATGCGCGCAATCCGGCTGGTACGCGCCGACGGCAGCACGACGATCGGATCCCCGACGGCCAGCCGGCCGCTCGCCAGCGTGCCGGAAAAACCGCGGAAATTCTGGCCGGGACGATTCACCCACTGGACCGGAAAACGCATCGGACGCTCTTCGAGCGCCTCGTCGGCGCTCGCCGATTCGAGTGCCTCGAGCAGGGCGGGGCCATGATACCAGGGCGTGCGCGGCGATGGCGTCATCACATTGTCGCCCTTCAAGGCCGACACCGGGATGCACTGAACATGCGTCACGCCACCCAGGCCTTCGGCAAAATCGCGAAAATCCGCCTCGATACGGCGAAAGGTCGCCTCGTCGAAATCGATCAGATCCATCTTGTTCACGGCGAGAATCAGCTGCCTGATGCCGAGCAGCGAGACGATCAGGGCATGCCGGCGGGTCTGGGTCACCACGCCTTTGCGGGCATCGAGCAGCAGAACCGCAAGATCGGCGGTCGATGCCCCGGTCGCCATGTTGCGGGTGTACTGCTCGTGACCGGGCGTGTCGGCGACGATGAACCGCCGCCGGTCGGTCGCGAAGAAGCGATAGGCGACATCGATGGTGATGCCCTGCTCACGCTCGGCCTCGAGCCCGTCGAGCAGCAGCGAGAAGTCGATCTCCTCGCCTTGTGCGCGATTGATCTGCCGGCTTTCGGCCTTCAGCGCGGCGAGCTGATCCTCGAAAATCAGCTTCGAATCATAGAGCAGGCGACCGATCAGGGTCGATTTCCCGTCATCCACACTACCGCAGGTGATGAAGCGCAGCAGACCCTTGTCCTCCTGCTCGGCAAGATAACGCTCGACATCGACCGCCTCGGCGGTGTTCATCACGGCTTCGTCGCGCACTAGAAATAGCCCTCCTGCTTCTTGCGCTCCATCGAGGCGCCCGGGTCCTTGTCGATGACGCGCCCCTCTCGCTCGGACGTGCGAGCGGTGAGCATTTCGGCGACGATTCCCTCAAGATCTTCCGCGTCCGATTCGATGGCGCCGGTCAGCGGATAACAGCCGAGCGTGCGGAAGCGGACCCGCCGCATCTGCGGCGTCTCGCCGGGTTCGAGCGGCAGACGGTCGTCATCGACCATGATCAACTGCCCCTCGCGCTCGACAACGGGGCGCACGCGCGCGAAATAGAGCGGCACGATCGGAATTCCCTCGCGCCGGATATACTGCCAGACATCGCGTTCGGTCCAGTTCGACAAGGGGAAGACCCGCATGCTCTCCCCCTTGTGGATACGGGTATTGAACAGATTCCACAGTTCGGGACGCTGGTTCTTCGGGTCCCAGCGGTGATGGCGGTTGCGGAACGAGAAGATCCGCTCCTTCGCGCGGCTCTTTTCCTCGTCGCGGCGCGCCCCGCCGAAAGCGGCATCGAAGCCGTATTTGTCGAGCGCCTGTTTCAGGGCCTGCGTCTTCATCACGTCGGTGTGCACCGCCGAACCATGCGTGATCGGCGAGATGCCGGCCTTTACCCCTTCCTCATTGATATGGACGATGAGATCGAGATCCCATTCCTTCGCGATCCGGTCGCGGAATGCGATCATGTCCCGGAACTTCCAGCCGGTATCAACATGCAGAACCGGAAAGGGGATGCGCGAGGGATGAAAGGCCTTGCGTGCCAGATGCAGAAGAACTTGGCTGTCCTTGCCGATTGAATAGAGCATCACCGGGCAGCGGCATTCGGCCACCACCTCGCGAATGATGAAGATGCTCTCGGCTTCCAGACGATCCAGATGATTGAGCATGAAAGAAGACGATCCTTGCATGGGAAGCCGGCACGCTGGCAGGGGGATAACGGCCACCCCTCCGCATCGTGACACCGGCCGTCGGGGTGCCGAATAGCCGCTTGTGCTGACGGGCGCAACCATGATCCCGTTGTCCCAGACTTAAGCAAGATTTAACCCTGATCAAGGCACAAGAGGAACGAACGCCCGACGGCCGTCATATTCCGGATCCGTAACGAAAGAGCGGCGGGGGACGCCGGAAGCAAGACGGACGTGGCCCTCGAGGGGAGCTTCGGTCGGAGCAGAAGAGCAGGAGGCAGGGCCTTGAGCAGTGATCTCGGCAGATGTCTCGTCACCGGCGCGGACGGCTTCATCGGCTCGCACCTCGTCGAGGCGCTCGTCGCGCGCGGCGCCCAGGTCCGCGCACTCGCCCTCTACAATTCATTCGGACGCGCCGGCTGGCTCGATCATCTGCCCGATGCGACTCGCGACAAGGTCGAGATCGTCTTCGGCGACATCCGCGATGCGGGCCGCATGCGAAAACTGGTCGAGGGAATCGACACGGTCTTTCATCTCGCCGCGCTGATCGCCATTCCCTATTCCTACCACGCGCCGGAATCCTATCTCGATACCAATGTCCGCGGCACGCTCAATCTGCTGGAGGCCGCACGCGAGGCCGGCATCCGGCGCTTCGTCCAGACATCCACCAGCGAGGTCTATGGTACCGCGCAGCATGTGCCGATCGACGAGCGCCATCCGCTCGTCGGTCAGTCGCCCTATTCGGCGAGCAAGATCGGCGCTGACCAGCTCGCCTTTTCCTATCACGCCGCCTTCGGACTGCCGGTCGCGATCATCCGGCCCTTCAACACCTATGGCCCGCGCCAGTCAGCGCGTGCCGTGATTCCGACGATCATCACCCAGATTGCCGCCGGCGCGCGACGAATCCGGCTCGGCGCTCTCTCGCCGACCCGCGACTTCAGCTTCGTCGCCGACACGGTTCGGGGTTTTCTGCTGGTCGCAGAGCGGGACGAGGCGGTAGGCG
>RFIU01000277.1 GCA_003695555.1 Alphaproteobacteria bacterium | reverse complement strand
GGCTTTCCCCGCGCAGCATGACGTCATGGGCCACGAGCAGCGGTTCCCACCCCTTCGGAAAACGCTTCAAGACGTCGGCAAGATTGGTCCGTTGCGGCAGCGACGACAGATACCCCATGCTTTTCAGTCTCCTTCTTCGCGCCCTTGGATGAAGAGCGCGTCCCCTTTTTCGCCTCGTCCGCTTAGAACGCATCCCGGTTGCAGGGCAAGAGGAACCTTCGTGTGGGTCACCCGTCCGAACCGCCGCCCGCCCGGCGGCCGGATGCTGGTAATTTTTCATTGACGTTTACGTAAACGTCAAGTATGACTCCGACTCGGATGAGGAGGTCGCGGGCGATGATGAAGCAGGATGTGAAGTCGGACCAGGGTGGCGAAGACCAGATCCGCGCCCGACGCTTCGATGCATCGCATTCATCGGGCGGGGCAGGTGGGTCGTCGTCGGTCGCCGATCGCTCGGGCGTGACGGACCCTCGCGTGGCGAGGGGCGATGCCGGCGGGCGGGATCCGCTGGCGGGAGGGGGCGAAACAGACGAGCGTTTCTATACCATCGCCGAACTCGCCCGTGAATTCGCGGTCACACCGCGCGCTCTTCGCTTCTATGAAGCGGAAGGTCTGCTCAGGCCCGAGCGTCAGGGCCAGACCCGCCTTTACCGCCCGCGCGACCGGGCGCGGCTCGCCTGGATCCTGCGCGGCAAGCGGGTCGGGTTTTCGCTCGCCGAGATCAAGGAGCTGATCGACCTCTACGACCTTCCTGATCATCGCGAGACGCAGCGCCGGCTGACCCTCGAGAAGTGCCGCGAGCGGATCGAGGCGCTCGAACGCCAGCGGGCCGACATCGAGCAGGTGCTGATCGAGCTGCGGGCCTTTACGCAGCTGGTCGAAGAAGTGCTTGCCGACCCGTCGCGAGAGCCGGAAGCGCGCGCCCGCTTTCACGCCGTCACCCGAGGGGTCGTCGGTCGGCCGGTGCCGCGCGAGCGGCTGGAAGCGGTGTTGAAGGAGGCCGACAGGAAAGCGGATTGAAGGCGTCAGGGTGCGAACGGTGGCGGCCCTGTGAAGGTGTCGCCCGCATGACGCGAAGGCGAAACATCGAACCACGCGAGGAGACGAAGGACCATGCCGAGCTATCAGGCACCACTCAAGGACATGATGTTCGTGCTCAACGACATGCTCGAGCTCGAACGCTACCGGAATCTGCCCGGCTTTGCCGATGCCACCCCCGATCTCGTCGCGGCGATTCTCGAAGAGGCGGCGAAGTTCTGCGAAAATGAGCTCGCTCCTCTCAACCGCATCGGCGACGAAAAGGGCTGCGTGCGCCATCCGGACGGGTCGGTGACCACGCCGCCCGGCTTCAAGGAAGCCTATGAGAAGTTCGTCGAAGGCGGCTGGCCGTCGCTGACCAATCCGGTGGAATACGGCGGACAGGGCCTGCCGCATGTGGTCGGCTTCGCCTTCGAGGAGATGCTGATTTCCGCCAACATGGCCTTCGCCATGTATCCGGGCCTGACCAATGGGGCGATCGCCGCCATCTACGCCGGCGCCGACGAGGAGCTCAAGGACCGCTATCTGCCGAAGATGGTGGAAGGCCGCTGGACCGGAACCATGAATCTGACCGAGCCGCACTGCGGCACCGACCTCGGCCTCATTCGCACGAAGGCCGAGCCCGAGGCTGACGGCAGCTACCGGATCACCGGCACCAAGATCTTCATCTCGGCCGGCGAGCATGACATGAGCGAGAACATCATCCATCTGGTGCTCGCCAAACTGCCCGACGCGCCGAAGGGGACGAAGGGAATCTCGCTCTTTCTAGTGCCGAAGTTCCTGGTCAACGACGACGGTACGCTTGGCGAGCGCAATCCGGTCACCTGCGGCGCCATCGAAGAGAAGATGGGCATTCACGGCAATTCGACCTGCGTGCTGAACTATGACGGCGCCAAGGGCTGGATCGTCGGTCGGCCGAACGAGGGCCTCAAAAACATGTTCATCATGATGAACGCGGCCCGCCTCGGCGTCGGACTGCAGGGCCTCGCGCTTTCCGAGGTCGCCTGTCAGAACGCCGTCGCCTATGCCAAGGACCGGCTTCAGGGGCGTGCTCTGTCCGGGCCGAAATATCCGGACCGGCCGGCCGATCCGATCATCGTTCATCCCGACGTCCGACGGATGCTGCTCGATGCCCGATCGTTCAACGAGGCGGCCCGGGCGCTCGGTCTGTGGGGCGCGCTTCAGGTCGATCTCACCCACAAGGCGGAATCGCAAGAGGAGCGTCTGGCCGCCGACGACATCATTTCGCTGCTCACTCCGGTCATCAAGGGCGTCTTCACCGACATGGGCTTCGACAATTGCGTCAAGGCGCAGCAGGTCTTCGGCGGACACGGCTATATCCGCGAATGGGGGATGGAGCAGTTCGTCCGCGATGCCCGCATCGCGATGATCTATGAGGGCACCAACGGCATTCAGGCGCTCGATCTGGTTGGGCGCAAGCTGGCCCTGAACGGCGGGCGGGCGCTGCGCACCTATTTCGGGGTGCTCGAAGCCTTCATGAAGGAGGCGGCCGGCGAAGAGGGCATGGACCGCTTCCTCGAGCCGCTGGAGCGCGCCGTCAAGCGGCTCCAGAAGGCGACCATGTGGCTGATGGAAAACGGCATGAAGGACCGCGACAATGCCGGTGCGGTGGCGGTGGACTACATGCACCTGATGGGGCTCGTCGCACTCGGCCACATGTGGGCGCAGATGGCCCGCGTCGCCCGCCGGAAGCTGGCGGAAGGGGCAGGTGACAGCCGCTTCTACGAGAACAAGATCAGGACCGGCGAATACTTCATGGCCCGCTGGATGCCCGAGACGCGCGCCCGGCTGGCGAAGATCGAGGCGGGCGCCGCGCCGATCATGGCGCTCGCCGATGACGATTTCTGAGGACGATAACAGGACGAGGGCGCACCGCCCGTCCGGCGGATAGCCGCCCTTGCGGATGGATCATCAGGAGACACGAGATGGCCGAAGCCTATATCTATGACGCGGTCCGCACGCCACGCGGCAAGGGCCGTCCCGACGGCAGCCTGCATGAGGTGACGCCCGTCAATCTCGCGGTGCAGGTGCTCCAGGCGCTGCGCGACCGCAATGATCTCGACACCTCGCTGGTCGAGGACGTGATCATGGGCGTCGTCTCGCCGGTCGGTGAACAGGGGGCCGTCCTGCCGCGCGTCGCGGCACTCGCTGCCGGCTATTCGGAGGACGTGCCGGGCGTGCAGGTCGATCGCTTCTGCGCTTCCGGACTGGTCGCCTGCAACATGGCGGCGGCGCATGTGAAGGGCGGGGCGGCCGATCTGATGGTCGCCGGCGGCGTCGAGGTGATGTCACGCGTCCCGATGGGATCCGACGGCGGCGCCTGGGCGACCGATCCGGATGTCGCGATGCCGCTGCACTTCGTGCCGCAGGGAATTTCCGCCGACCTGATCGCGACCAAGTACGGCTATTCGCGCGACGATCTCGATTCTTACGCCGTCGAGTCGCAAAAACGTGCCAAGCGCGCCTGGGACGAAGGGCGTTTTGCGAAGTCTATCATTCCGGTCAAGGACATCATCGGCGAAGTGATTCTCGATCATGACGAGCACATGCGCCCCGAAACCGACATGCAGTCGCTCGGCGCCCTGAAGCCCTCGTTCGCCGACATCGGCCGCAACTTCGGCTTCGACAAGGTCGCGATCCAGAAGTACCCCGAGGTCGAGCGGATCGAGCATGTTCACCACGCCGGCAACTCCTCCGGCATCGTCGATGGCGCGGCGGCCGTTCTGATCGGCTCGAAGGAGATGGGCGAGCGTCTCGGCCTGAAGCCGCGGGCGCGGATCGTCACCTATGCCTCGATCGGGTCCGAGCCGACGATCATGCTGACCGGCCCCGCCTATTCGGCGAAGAAGGCGCTTCAGAAGGCCGGCATGACGAAGGACGATATCGACCTTTGGGAGCTCAATGAAGCCTTCGCCGCGGTGGTGCTGCGCTTCATGGATGTGCTCGACATCGACCATGGCGACATCAACGTCAATGGCGGCGCGATCGCGATGGGCCATCCGCTGGGGGCCACGGGCGCGATGATTCTCGGCACCGCACTCGACGAGCTCGAACGGTCCGGCAAATCGACCGCGCTGGTGACGCTGTGCATCGGTGCCGGCATGGGCACCGCCACCATCATCGAGCGCGTCTGAAGACATCGCGCGCGGACCATTTTCAGGAAGGACGACAGATCATGAGCAAGACCATCGATTTCCGTGTCGAGGACGGCGTTGCCGTCATTGCCATCGACGTGCCGGGCCAGTCGATGAACGTCATCAATGCGACCTTCATCGAAGAATTCGAAACGGCGGTCAGGCGCGTGCTGGAAGACGATGAGATCGTCGGTGCGGTCATCACATCGGCCAAGAAGGACTTCATGGCGGGTGCCGATCTTCGCATGCTCTCATCCATGACGGCATTGGCGAAGCGGGCTTCGGCCGGCGAGGTCTTCCAGCAGGCCTTTCGCCTCAACCGTCTGTTCCGGCTGATGGAAACCGGCGGCAAACCGGTCAAGCAGCTTCAGAAGGAGCGCACCAAGCCCTTCGTTGCGGCGGTTCACGGTCAGGCCCTCGGCGGCGGCTTCGAGCTGCCGCTCGCCTGTCATTTCCGGGTCGCCACCGGTGATCCGCGCACCACTTTCGGCCTGCCGGAGGTGATGGTCGGGCTGCTGCCGGGTGCCGGCGGCACCCAGCGTCTGCCACGGATCATCGGCATTCAGGCGGCGCTCCAGTATCTGACGACCGGCAAGAAGATGTCGGCGATGGAGGCGAAGGGCTTCGGCATCGTCAACGAGATCGTCGAAAGCCGCGACGAACTGATCGAAAAGGCGAAGGAGCTGGTCAAGGCCAATCCGAAGGCCGTTCAGCCCTGGGATCAGCGCGGCTTCAAGTTCCCCGGCGGCGCGGGGGCGATGAACCCGAAGGCGGTGCAGACCTTCATGGCCGCGAATGCCATGGCGCAGGCGAAGACCTGGGGCCTCTATCCGGCGGTCCGCTACATCCTGGCCAGCGTCTATGAGGGCGGCATCGTGCCGATGGATCGCGCGCTGGCGCTTGAGAGCAAATATTTCACCCGGCTGATGGTCGAGGGCCAGGCGGCACGGATGATCCGCACCCTGTTCGTCAACAAGCAGGCAGCCGAGAAGGGCGCCCGGCGACCGAAGGACGTGCCGCCGCAGCCGACGAAGAAGCTCGGCATGCTGGGCGCCGGCCTGATGGGCGCCGGGATCGCCTATGTCTCGGCGAAGGCCGGGATCGAGGTGGTGC
>RFIU01000023.1 GCA_003695555.1 Alphaproteobacteria bacterium | reverse complement strand
GGGAATGATGTATACGACGATGGTCCTGGTCGTCAGCTTTTCCGCCTATGTGTTTTCGCAAGTGGCCAGCCTGACGAAATTCGGGTTGCTGACCGCATTCGTTCTTCTTCTTGGATTGGTGGTGGAATTTCTGATCACTCCAGCCGCTCTGGTTCTGCTTCATCGTCATGGCGCCCTACGCAATCCGGTCCCTGCCGCGAGTGACCCTCACCTTTCGCCCTCACAGGCCGAGGTGGATGGCGGGGTGCGGGAATAGGCTAACCCATGCTGGCCTTCTTGAATGATACACTCGTGCCGATGGAGGAAGCACGTGTTCCGGTAATGGATCGCGGCTTCCTTTACGGAGATGCCGTCTTCGAAACCATGGCGGTTTATGAAGGAAGGCCCTTTCGTCTGGACAGGCATTTGGCGCGACTTGTTGAGGCCTGCCGGGCGGTTTCGATCTCTCTGCCATGTTCGGCAGACATGATGGAGCAGAGGATACTACGGACCATCGAGGCCAACCGGCTGGAAAACGGGCTTGTGCGTTTCAGCCTGACAAGGGGAAGGTCGACAAGGGGGCTGGATACGAGAGGTTGTTCTGATCCCACTTTTCTTGTTCTGTGTTTCCCGCCGAAACCTCCCCCTGCCTCTTTACGCAGGGGCGGTGCCACGGTCGAGGTTTCCTCATGGCGCAGGATACCGTCCCGGTGTCTACCTTCCGGCGCGAAGACCGCCAACTACCTGAACAATATTCTGGCCTTTCGCGAAGCGGCTGAGCGTGGTGCCCAAGAAGCACTGATGCTGACGCTTGATGACGAGGTGGCAGAAGGAACGGTGAGCAATTTCTTCTTCGTCAGGAAGGGACTGCTGCTGACACCTCCACTCGATCTCGGAATTCTGCCCGGCATCACGCGGCTTGTCGTTCTGGAAGCGGCGGAACGCCTAGGAATTGTGGTTCGGGAATGCCGTTTTCGACTGGAAGATCTCGCGGCCTTTGATGAAGCATTCTATACAAATAGCAATGTAGTCATGATGCCGGCCGGCGTGATCGACGAATATCGTTTCCAGGTTCCAGGAGTGGTGACGCAAGCTCTTCAGAAAGAGGTTGCGCGTCTGATTTTGGAGGAGGCAGGGCATTGTTGGGCCTTCGATGGATCGTCATAATTCTCTTTTTGGAAGGGTGCTGCTTTCTGACGGCACTCCAGGTCCAAGCGGAACCTCTGAGTATCTCCAGCAATCTTCGTGCCGCTCTCCACTATGCCAGCGGCTCGTCGGAATTGGATGGAGATGACCATCTGGTAGGTGGAACTCTTTACCTTGATGGAGCCGTCGAAGGGGAATGGTGGCGGATCTATGTGGACAGCGAGCTGCAGTGGGCCGATGCGACAAGCGGGCGTGACTTTCCGGGCAACCACGCCTTTCGCCAAGTGTACATGGACCTTTATCTCGGAAATCTGGATCTGCGTGTCGGCCGACAGCTCATCGTCTGGGGGCGGGCGGACCGGATCAATCCGACCGATGTAATTTCGCCGAGGGATTTTCGTTTTCTGAGTGCCGATTTTCAGGGGCAGCGGTTCGGGGCTGATGCGATTTCGGCTCGGCTTTTCCTCGGGCCATCCTGGAGTTTCCAGCTGGTCATGTTACCGCTGTTCGAGCGGACGATTCTTCCCCAGGGAATCCTGCCCCCGGACTTGCCGCCGCCCAAAACCATCGGGCCGGACGATGGTTTCGATAATCCTCAGGTGGCCATAAAGCTGGAGCGCATCGGAGAGGGGGTGGACTTTTCGTTCAGCGGCTATCGGGGATTTTCCCTCGCCCCTGCCGTGACCGTTTTCAATGGGGCCGTCATACAGGTCCATCCAGAATTCTTCATGGGCGGTGGGGACTTTTCCGCAGTGAAGGGGAAGTGGGGCCTGCGAGGAGAGGTTGCGGGTACCTTCTATAAGGAACGGATGGAATTTCCTTTCGGCACCGCACCGGAAAACAATATCTTTGCCGTCGTGGGTGTCGAGCGTCGCCTGTCAGGTGATGATCGACTACTGGTTCAGTTCCTGTTTCAGCAGCTTGTCGGTACAGGCGCGCGCAGTGCTTTTCCTTCCCCGGAGATACGGGAGCTGGCGCTTGGTAACGATGCCATCTTCGGTCAGTTCCACCGAACTCGCACAGGGGTGAGTCTGACATTGCTCGGAACCCGTCTCGATTCCGATCTGAGGTTCGAACTGGCCGGCGCCGTTCATTTCAACGATGGCGACTGGGCGCTGCGTCCCAGGATCGAGTGGGCGATGAGCGATCGCTGGACAGTCGTGGCGGTGGCGGATCTTTTCGGGGGAAATAGGAATTCCCGTTTCGGTGTCCTCGAACAGGCCTCGCGGCTGTTCGTGCAGCTCCGCCGGGCTTTCTGAATGACAATGACTACGACGTCCTGAGGATGTCGTTTCCTGCTTCCGCTTGCCGGCACCGTCTATCGAGGTATCGGCCCGCTTCGGTGCCGGCGCGGCGCGGGTGGCGGATTCGTTCGGCCGCCATCGCGTCGAGCACGACGCGCCGAACTTCCCCGGGAAGGCGCCGGCCACCGTCCCGGCACAGATCGACAAGCGGTCTGTGTGCGAGCACGTCTCGAACCAGCATCCGCGCTTCCGCATCGAGGCTCGCGAAGGCAGGGTCATCGCCGATATCGGCAGCGACCTCCTGCGGCGAGCGCAGCGTGACCGGCGCCCCCGATTCTCCACCGGGGCCACCGACGCATGCCGCAAGCATCAGGAGCAGGGCGGCCACCACACCGCCTCGCCGACACTGCCTGGATACCGGCATGAAGACAGGGATTTGGCGGCGCGCGAAGGTGGGAATCATGGCTCCTGCCCGATCACACCGCAGGCGATGCGCGGGCCCGCCGCACCCGAAGGCTGGCTGTGATAGTCGTCCGAACCGGCATGAATCACTACCGCGGCGCCGTCCGAATCCACCAGCCCACCGTCACCCGCAAGCCTGACGTCGGGCAGGAAGACCTCGATCTCGAGCCGGCCGGTATCATCGACATGGATATTCGGCATGTCGCCCTGATGGGGTCCGTCGGCGACGTCGAAGCCATGGGCGGCGCCATCAGGATTGTAATGGCCGCCGGCCGACTTGAAGTCGCCGACGCAGCGCCCGATCGCGTGCAGATGAAAGCCGTGGGTGCCGGCAGGCAGGCCGTGCAGGTCGGCATGCAAACGCACGCCGTTCGGTGTCGCGGTGAACGCCACCGTGCCGACATCCGTGCCGTTGCGGTCATGAAGGCGCGCGCCGGCTTTCGTTTCATTCGCCTGCGCATCCCAGCTGCCGGCAATGAGGGCAAGCGCGATGGCGGCCGCCGGGACCCCTGCCCACACAAGCGCAGGTGCCCCTGCGCATCTGCCGGCATAAAGACTCCGGCTCTTGATCCTGGTGCATTTCGCCATCATGTGTCTCACCATCATCTGCCTCCCTTGGCGTTCGTATCGGCTTCACCATCGGCTTCACCCTTGTCAGGGTGGAGCCGGAATTGTAGCAAGGCGCGCGCTTCCTGGCGAGCCGTGGCGACCGCATGCCGGTCCGCCCCGGGCAGTGCTGGCAAGGGCGGCGTTGTTCCGGGCATGCGAAACGGGATATTTCATGACTCTGGCTGACGAGATCGCCCGGCGACGGACCTTCGCGATCATTTCGCACCCCGACGCCGGCAAGACGACGCTGACTGAAAAGCTGCTGCTGCATGGCGGCGCGATCGCACTTGCCGGCGAGGTCAAGGCGCGCGGCGAGCGGCGCCGTGCGCGGTCCGACTGGATGAAGGTCGAGCAGGAGCGCGGCATCTCGGTCGCTTCATCGGTGATGACCTTCCGGGCGCTCGAGCGGGTCTTCAATCTCCTCGACACGCCGGGGCACGAGGATTTCTCTGAAGACACCTATCGCGTTCTTTCGGCCGTCGATTCGGCGGTCATGGTGCTGGATGCCGCAAAGGGCATCGAAGCGCAGACCCTGAAGCTCTTCGAAGTCTGCCGGCTGCGCGACATTCCGATCGTCGCCTTCGTCAATAAGATGGACCGCGAGGCGCTCGATCCCTTCGCGCTGATCGACGAGATTGCCGAGCGTCTGGCGCTCGATGTCGCGCCCCTCAGCTGGCCGATCGGCATGGGGCGCGATTTCCAAGGATGCTATGATCTGCGTGGCGATCGTCTGATCCTGCTCGAAGGCGGCGACCGCCGGCAGCGGGCGCAGGTGCGGGTGCTCGAAGGGCTCGACGATCCGGCGATGGAGGGCGAGATCGGCGCAGCGGCCGCCGCGAAGCTGCGCGAAGAGGTCGAGATGATCCGCGCGCTCACCCCGCCGTTCGATCATGCCGCTTATCTGGAAGGCCATATGGCACCGGTCTTCTTCGGTTCCGCCCTGCTGAACTTCGGCGTTCCCGAACTGATCGAGGCGCTGGCCGAGCTCGCACCGGGCCCGCGCGCCTACCAGGCGGTCGAACGCCGCGTCGAGCCGAGCGAAGAAGCCTGCACCGGCTTCGTCTTCAAGATCCAGGCGAACATGGACCCGAAGCATCGCGACCGAATGGTCTTCGTGCGGCTCGTCTCGGGGCGATTTAGACGCGGCATGAAGCTGCTGCACGTCAGCGAAGGCCGGACGGTGACGATCGCCCAGCCGCAGCTGTTTCTGGCTTCCGAGCGCGAGATGGCCGAAGTCGCCCTCGCCGGCGACATCATCGGGATTCCGAGTCACGGCGGCTGGCGGATCGGCGATTCGCTGAGCACAGGCGAGACGCTTCACTTCAAGGGCGTGCCGAGCTTCGCGCCGGAGCTGATGCGCAAGGTCCGCACCGATGACCCGCTGAAGGCCAAGCATCTCGAACGCGCGCTTTCCGGGCTCGCCGACGAGGGGGCAGCGCGCGCCTTCAAGACCTTCATCGGCGGCGAATGGATCATCGGCGTCGTCGGTGCGCTGCAGTTCGACGTATTGGCTGACCGGCTGGCCAATGAATACGGCCTGCAGGTGCGCTTCGAGCCGGTCTCGTTGATGGGCGCCCGCTGGATCGAGGCGGACGAACCGCGGTCGGTCAAGGACTTCATCGATCGCAATCGTACCAATGTCGCGCACGATCACCGCGGCGCGCCGGTCTTCCTTGCCCGCAACGCCTGGCATCTGAACAAGGCGCAGGAGGATTTCCCCGCCCTGCGCTTCCTTGCCACCCGCGAGGAAACGCCTGGGTGAGGATGGGCGGCCGGGATCAAGGCGCGTCGATCGCTTTCCTTCTCTTGCAATCGCGGGGGCGGCTTTCTAAAGTCTGCGCCGCGTCGCCGCCGGTCGCGAGGATTCGGATCCTTGCAGGGCCGTGCGGCTGCTTTGTCATCTCGGTCCTTCGTGGTGCGGATGCGCCCATCGGAAGGATCAAGGAGGGCGAGGCGGTCGCATTCGCGCGGCGGGAGGAAACGAGATCCGGACAATTTTGAGGGAACAGAACCCATGACTGCACTCTACGCCTCGATCGCGGCGGGACTGCTGGCTGTGATCTATGGACTGTGGGCCACACGCTCGGTGCTCTCCCTGAGCGCTGGGAACGAGCGGATGCAGCAGATCGCCGGCTACATTCAGGAGGCCGCTTCCGCCTATCTCCATCGTCAGTACAGTGCGGTGGCGCTGGTCGGTGTCGTCGTCGCCATCGTGCTCTTCCTTACGCTCGAGCTGTGGGCGGCCGTTGGCTTCGTGATTGGCGCGACGCTCTCGGGTGCTGCCGGCTATATCGGCATGCTGATTTCGGTGCGCGCCAATGTCCGCACCGCCGAGGCCGCTCGGACCGGTCTTCAGCAGGGCCTTTCCACGGCATTCCGTGCCGGCGCGGTGACCGGCATGCTGGTCGCCGGCCTCGCCCTGCTGGCGGTCGCCGGCTATTACGCCTTCCTGACAAAGGTCATCGGCTTCGACCCGACTGGTCGTCAGATCATCGATGCGCTCGTCGCACTCGGCTTCGGTGGATCGCTGATCTCGATCTTCGCGCGTCTGGGCGGCGGCATCTTCACCAAGGGTGCCGATGTCGGCGCCGACCTCGTCGGCAAGGTCGAAGCCGG
>RFIU01000276.1 GCA_003695555.1 Alphaproteobacteria bacterium | reverse complement strand
TGTCGATGGCCTTTTCCGGTTGTCCGGCGAGCAGATGGATCTTGGCAAGCGGAACCGCGACCGAGCTCTGGGCCGCACCGTCGAGGCGGAAACGGACCTGATGTTCGAGCAGTTCGGCCGCCCGGTCATAGAGTTCGAGTTCAACGAGGCGATCGACCAGGTGGCGGATCATCCGGTCACCATCTGCGCCAAGCGGAGTCAGTTCGCGAAAATCATAGAACAGTCCAAGCGCCTTGACGGCCGGCAGTCTGTCGGCTTCGCCTTCGAGAAAAAGACGGCGGAAGAGCGCTGCCATCTTCGCGGTGATCCGGCGCGCCTGGGGGGAATCGCGAAAGGCGGCAACCGCGTTCTGCCAGCTTTCCAGTGCAGCGCGGTAGCGCCCCGCCCTGGCGTACAGATCGCCGAGACGGTCGAGCACCTTCAGTTCCAGTTCATCGCCCCGCCAGGAGTAATGGAGACGTTCCAGCTCTTCGATCGCCTCGCCGACACTCGTGTCGCCACTGGCGAGGCCCTGCTCGACGAGGGCCAGGCGGGCCATGACCGACAGCCGGCGGTCCTGGGACTCGGCGACATCGCGGTAGCGCGCCCGCGCACCGGCAAGATCGCCGGTCGCTTCCGCAAGACGTCCTTCGAGCCAGGCGGTCTCGATCGCAGGTTTGCCGTCAAGCGCGAGAACCTCGAGATCCTGAATTTCCGCCTTGGCCTTGTCGAATTTGCCAGCCTCGATCATCGCCCGTGTGGCCGCCAGGCGCACCGCGACGGCAAAATCGGGATCCTGTTCGACCAGCGCTTCCCGGCCCTGAAGATAGGCCTGAACCGCAACCTTGTGCCAGCCGAGCCGTTCATAGACCCGAGTACGCCACAACCAGACCTCGCTTTCCGCGTCCAGCTTCGGGTCGTTGAGCGCGCGCATCGCCTCCTTCGGGCGGTTGAGCAGAAAGGCGGCGATTCCCTTGGCGGCATGATATTCGGGGGCATTCAGGATCGCCGGCTGTTCCTCGGCGAGCAGGACGAGCTCGGCCATCCCTTCCGGCCCCATGCCGTAGCCGAGATAGAATCGTGCCAGATCCCAGCGCGAGTCCGGCCGGTCCGCCGGATCGGCAAGAGAGAGCCGGATCAGAAGGTCGTCCTCCCGGTCCTGATAATCCTGTGCGCCGCCACCGCGCCAGGCGGCCAGATCGACAAGACGGCGCGGGCGCGACTTGCCCTGCTCCAGGGTGCGGCCGAGCAGACCTTCGGAAAGTTCCAGTCCGCCCTGCGCCTGAATGGCAACACCATTGGTGTATCGGCGGACCTCGATGCGTTCGTCGAGCGGCACGACGACGATTCCCTGCCCTGATTTCAATAGGGTGAATTGCGGAAAACGGCGATCGCGCATCACTCCGACGGCATTGCCCGCCAAGGGCACGACACTGACCGTGTCGCCGATGTCGGGATCCGTCAGATCGATGCGCGGCCCCGGATCATCGACGGGGATAAAGACGCGCGGGCCGGCTTCTCCGATCTCGACACGCGGATCGAGAGCCCGCCGCGGTACGGCGGTGCCGGATTTCAGATAGACGAACCAGCGTTGACCGCGTTCGGCCACCGCGACATCGAATCCGCCCCGCAGACGATAGCGCAGGACCGTCGCATTGGGCATCTTCAGCCTGGCGAGATCCGTCAGGTATTCGCTGGCTGGTGCCCCGGTGGAGACGCTGACCGCCGTCTGATCGACCTCCATCGGCCGTTCAAAGACGACCCAAAGCACGCCGGCCCGCCGGAATACCGCTGCCGGCATCTTCTCCGGCGGTTCAAAGACGAGGGCGAACCCTTCATCGTCCCGGGTCGTGCTGACCGTAAGGCCGCGCCCCGCCGCAGGCCGGATCGCCGCCACCGCCGTGGCGAAAGAAGCCTCCTCTTCGCTCAGCGCCGGCTCGTGGACTTCCTGTGCCGGTGTCGGGTTCTTCGCCTGGTCGTCGGTGTGCGGGGAAGAAGCCCTCTTGTCCTCGGGCCTGTCTTCGGTACGCGTCTCAGCTTTGGAAAGGGACGCTTCATTCTGACCTTGGGCCAGCCTGGCAACGATCTCCTCGCCGGCGCGTAGGGCATGACGTTCACGGGCCTGTGCGACCTGTTTCTTTTCCTTTTCCGCCCAGTCGGCAAGGCCCTTCAGCGCCGCGCGATCGCGCGGGTCGAGATCTTCCGGCTTCGGTCGATTCTGTCCAGGTTGCGCATCGCCGTCACCGGCCCCGGTTTCATCGGCGGTCGATGGGTCGGGTGAAGGTACCACGCGATCGGGCGGGGAGAGGGAGGGGGCCGGTTCATCCACGGCATTGCGGATGAGATCGACGACCAGCTTGCGGCCTTCGACCACCAGAATCTCAGGCTTGACGTCAGGTGCCAGACGGAAGGTGACACTGCGTCCGTCGGTCGCGACCTCAAGGCCTTCGAGGGAACGCAGGATCGCCGGATCGACGCCGCCGGGATCGAAGGCGAAGGAATCGGAAAAGCGCAGCACCAGGCGACCGTCACCGGTCTCCGCGCGGTAGTCAGGCGCTTCCTCGAAATCGAAGACGATGCGCGAGAATTGATCATGCTCCCCGCCTCGCAGGGAAATGACGGCATTCTGGGCGAAACCGGAGGAGATGGCGGCCGCCCACAAGAGCAGCACCATGACCGTCAGGGGGGTGGACAGGCGGAAAGCGAACCTCATCCTTCGTCCCCTTTTCTGACAGGATCCCGCGCCAGTGTGAGGCGCAGCCAGCTTCCGCCGGTCGTTTCGCCTGCGCTCGCCGTCGGGGTTACGGTCCATCGCCCGGCGTCTCTCCAGCCGGCGGCTGTCAGGCGTTGCCGCCAGTCGATGAGACGGCCGAAGATCCCTGCGACCGGATGCGGCCCGGTTTTCCCCTGTACATCAGGAAAGAGCAGCGAAACCTCTTCGAAATGCGGCCAGTCAGCAAAGAGCCCCCCGATTCGACGAAGCGCACCGCGTGCTTCGGCAATCTGGCGGAGTTCGTCGGTTCGCAGGAAGACCGACAGGCGGTCATCGCGGACCATGCTGTAACTCGATGGCAGCCCGGAGCGGATGAGCTGCAGGACCAGGGCTTCGCCGCTGAAGGCGAGCCGCTTGCCGTCGCGAACAGGCATGTTGCCGCTTTCCGGCCGCTCCATCGCTTGGTCCGCGCCGACGGCGGCCTCGTCGCGAGCGGTGGTATCGGTGATGCGTTTGGCGGACGGTGTCGGCATCTTACGGGCGAATCCTTCAAGGATCGCGCCGCGGGTTGCCGACCAGGCCTGCGGGTCCGGCCGACCCATAGCGAAGGCAAGTACGAAGAAGCTGAGCAGAATGGCGAGCAGATCGGTAAAGCTCAGCCACCAGCTTCGTTCGGCAGGCGCGTCCGCGCGCGCGGGATCGAAGGACGAGACGGGGGCGGGAAGGGGCGGAACGCTGTTCATGGCGCCGCCTCTCGTGCAAAGGCGGGATTCAGGGCCTCTTCTTCCTCGATCAACAGAATCAAATGATCGCGTGGTGCCCGGGGAGCAAAGCCGAGCCGCAGTCGCCCGCGATCGCCACCCCGACCGATCAGATCCGAGGCGATCAGGGACAGGCGTTCGGCCTGTGCCCTTGCCCAGCGCTGCGCATCCGCACTCGGCGGGGTGCCGCCGACCATCAGCGTGAGGGCGAGCGGCTGGCCGTCACCGGCGCCGATCAGCGTGGCGAGGCCATCGAGCCATGGCCCGGCGGCAGCACTGATGGCCCGGCCGTCGCGACGCAGCAGGCGATCGAATGGCATGTCGATCCTCACCCCGGTTTGCGTGTTCGTCGCCACCACCCCGGCGGTATGGTCGAGAGAGACGGGAATCTGGCGGCGTACTCGCTCGAACAGTCGGACGTTTTGATCTTTCGTCGCCTCCGGTGAGATCGGGTCCAGGAGTCGGTCCCCGCTGGCAAAGCTCGCCCGGATTCCGGTGACCGCCTGCTGAACGCGCTCAGGCTCGAAGCGGACATCGGAGACGAGCAGGACGAAGAAGGCGATCAGAATGAGATAGAGGGAGAGCAGGGCGTGCGTCGTCGAATCGAGCCCGATGGCGGCCCGCGAGAGTATCGTTCGCTGATGGTCGGGCGGCTGCGGCACGGCAAATCCCGATGGTCCTTCCTGCCGGAGACATCTTTCCCGCACCGTGCGGGATGCCGGCGGTCATTCAGTCGAAATCGGCCAGCAGGGCGTCGATCTCCGCCTGGCTGTTCCCCTTTCCGTCGAGCTGCGGGCCGTGAGTCAGAGCTTCCTCGTTGACGACCTCGCCGCTCTCGTCAAGCGCGTCGGTGTCCTCTTCCTCGATCTCCTCGTCTCCGATCGCTTCGGCAAGCGAAGCAAGACGTTCCTCGACATGCTGCAGGATGCCCATCACCTTGGTCAGGCGCTGACCAGTGATGTCCTGGAAACTGGAAGCTTCGAAGATTTCGGTCGAGATCTCCTGCAGCCCTGCTTGCAGGGGTTCTTCGGTAACCTGTTCGGCAATCTCTCCGAGGCGTTCGGCGGCATCCATGATGCGGCCGGCGGCTTCTTCCGTATGGGCGACGACAGCGTCGATCTCTTCGCGCGCACCGGGCAGACGCCGGCTGGACATCGTCTTCGGGCGAATGGCGACAATCTCGGACTTGGCACGTTCGATGAAGGCGAGTAGATCGCGCAATTCCCGCGCCATCTGTTCTTGAAGCTTCTCCTCATGGGGGGTGAGGCCCTGCATCAGTTCGCCGACCACATGGGCAAGTCTGTCAAGAGGAAGGCTGTCCCCATGACGGTCCCGCAGGGCCGCGATCCGCTCTTCAAGGGAAAGTACCGTTCGTTCCACCATTCGCCGTACCCCGTTCCAGCCGTCTTGCGCTTGCGTTCCCTACAGGCAGTCAGCCTGTCTGCCGGCAAGCGCGAATTCGACATTTCCATCCGCCTGCGAAAATTCCGTGGGCAGATCGAAATCTTGCAGCTTTACTTGCTAACCGATCCTTGTAAACGGCCCGTTAATTCTGATTAGGATCGACAGATTTTTGCGCTTTTCTTCGAAAGCGCTTCCTGCAGAAAAAGGAAAAGCCTGCGTGCGTGAGAGATCCTCCTCGCCGGGCACGGTCCTCTCGACTCCTGCTACTGAGCGGCGCTCTTCTTTCCCTCCAGAATCGCGTCGAGATCGGGCACCTTGCGTGGCGTTGCAAGCTCCGTGGTCAGCTTGCGGGCCGCTTCCGGGTTCATGTTGGCGAGCAGGGCCGCCATTTTCGCCTCCTTCATCTGGCGCGCGACCGAGATCTGAATCTTCATGTCCAGCCGCTCGAAGATGCGAGCGGCATCCTTCGGCTTCATCGTCTCATAGACCTTCACCAGCGAGCGCAGCTTTTCATTCTGCTTGGCATCCTGTTCGGCGAGCAAAGCGCGGATTTCCTGCTTGACCCGCTTCAGCTCGTCGAGCTCGTTCTTGATCCGCCGTTCGGTCGCGGCGAGAAGCTGCTCGCGCAGCGCCACCCGGTTTTCACGCTCGACCAGATCCTCACGTCGTTTGCGCAGATCCTGGACGATATCGCGCTCGGAACGGGAAAGGCGGGAACCCTCCATCGGCGAAGCGGCATTCTCCCTGGCCGTCTGACCGGAATCAGCATCTGATGGTCCGGCCTCATGGCCAGCGGCACCTGTCTGCCCTTCCTTATCATTGCTGGCATCTTTCGCCTCGGGCGGGCTCTCCTCGGCGTGGACCGAAGGGCTGTCGAAAGCGGAAATTCCAAAGGCGGAAAGCAGCCGTTCGACCCTGTAGCTGAGGAAAATCGCGAGCAGCACCATCAACAGCGGCAGAAGACGACCGGCAAAGGGGGAGGGAGCACCATGGGGCTCGTAGAGCCGTCCTTTCCCGCGCGAACGGTAAACCGGGGCTCGGAGCTTCATCATCGTGCCTCCTTCAATGCATCCAGCAGAGCGATTCGTGCCTGCGCTGGTGCCGGATCGCGATCGGTGGACGGGATGTTGTCTTCAGAGTCGGCATCCGTTTCCGGCCGATCCATCCGAAGCTGATCGACGACTTCTCGTCGGCGCTCGGTCAGCAGGATCTCCAGGCGTTCGGCAAGCGCCGTTCCCGACTGGACGATAGCCGTCAGCTCATCCTTCAGGCCGCGGCCGGTGGCGATGTGGCCTTCGAGCCGTTCACCGATGTGCGAGGCCTGTCCGCAAAGATTTTCGATCGCGGCCTGTGCGCTGGTTCCGGCACGTTCGAGCCGTTCGACCAGCTCGCCGAGTTCGCGCTGGCTCTGGCGCACCGCCTCTAGGCGGCGATAGACGATGAAGCAGGCGACGAGTACCGCCAGCATCAGGGCGATCGTGCCGATATCGAAGAGAAGCGCCGACCAGTCATTGATGCCGTGCATCTCGGCCTCCGCGATCCTGTCCGTTCATGGGATGCATCCGTTTTGCCGGCCTCATGCCGCCGCCTTGGGTTTGCGGCGTTGGATCAGGCTCTCCTCTACTTGGATCGCCACATGCTGGCCGGCCCGTCCCATGGCTCCCTTCACCATCGTCACGTCGCCGGAACGCATCTCGACCGGGTCTTCTGCCTTGACGTTGAAGACGATGGTCTGGCCGACCTCCAGATTCATGACTTCCTTCAGGCTCATGATCTGTTCGCCGAGGACGGCGCGCAGTTCGAAATCGGCGTGCCAGAGTTCGGTGGCAAGATGGGTTTCCCAGATCGTGTCGCGGCCGAACTTCTCACCCATGAAGCGCTGCAGGAGCAGTTCACGCACCGGTTCGAGCGTCGCATAGGGATAGAGCAGCTCCAGTCTTCCGCCGCGGTCCTCCATGTCCACCCTGAGCTTGATCAGGATCGCCGCATTCGGCGGCCGGGCGATGGTCGCGAAGCGCGGATTGGTTTCCAGCCGGTCGAAAGTGAAATTGACCGGCGAGAGAGGCTCGAAGGCGGCCGACATATCCTTCAGCACGACCGCGATCATGCGTTCGACGAGGGTCTGTTCGATGGTCGTGTAGGGACGGCCTTCGATGCGCATCGGCGCGGTGCCCCGCCGGCCGCCGAGAAGCACATCGACGATCGAGTAGATCAGCGAGGAATCGACGGTCAGCAGGCCGTAATTGTCCCATTCCTCTGCCCGGAAGACGGCAAGCATGGCCGGCAGCGGGATCGAGTTCAGATAGTCGCCGAAACGAACCGAGGTGATATTGTCGAGGCTGACCTCGATATTGTCGGAGGTGAAGTTGCGCAGCGATGTGGACATCATCCGGACCATCCGGTCGAAGATGATGTCGAGCATCGGCAGACGTTCATAGGTGACGAGGCCGCTGTTGATCAGGGCCTGGATGCCTTGGGCCTCACCCTCGTCTTCATCGCCGTCGAAGCCGAGCAGGCTGTCGATCTCTTCCTGGTCGAGAACCCGGCCCGGTACCCGCGCGCCGAATTCGTCGAGATCCTCGCCCTCTTCTCCCTCCGCACCGGCAGCCGCGGCGGCTTCGTCGTCACCGCCTTCATCTTCTTCGTCGAGATCGGATTCGGCCATTGCCGCCCATTCGGCGGCCATTGCCTCTTCTTCGCTCATGCCTTCGGTATTCTCGGGTTCGTCGGCCATCACTCTTCCGCCATCATTGTGGTTCGCCTGCCGGCGCGGTCATCACTGGACCAGCATCTCCCGGAACAGGACGTCCTTCACCTGAACCGGGGCCAGCGTCGTATTGAGACGCCGCAGCAGTTCTTCCTTCAGTCGATAGAGTCCGGCAGAACCGTTGAGATCCTCGATCCGCATCTCGCGTAGATAGACCTGAAAATCGTCGAGTACACGGGGAAGCTGTTCTTCGATCGCCTTGCGGGAACTTTCGCGATCCACTTCGATGCTGATCTTGGCGCGCAAATAGCGTGGCTGGCGTTCACCGGTATTCAGATTGACGACCATGTCCGGCAGGTCGATGAAGATCACCTCGATCTTCTCGGGTTCCGCCGGGTGCTCGCCCTCGCCCCCTTCCTCGCCGTGCCCGGTCTGCTCCTCGGCCGCCGGCTGCTCATGCTCGCCGCCGCCGAAGAGCATCATGGCGCCGCTTCCGATGAGCGCGAGCAGCACGATCGCCGCGCCGCCGATCATGACGATCTTCTTGCCGCTGAGACGCTTCGGAACCGGCGCCTCTCCTTCTGCATCCTCGAGCAGATCGTCGTCTTCGTCCGCCATGCGATAGGCTCCCGTTTTTACTGCGCGCGCCGCCTCGTCCATCGTGCGAGGCGCAGGCCGAACCCGCCGCGTGGCTATAGTTAACAGTCAGAAGATTAATAAGTGGTAAGCCGATCGAGCGGCGCGAAACGGCCGAGCCGGAAAGACCGGCAGGTCGGAAAAGCTTGCCGAGGGGCGGCATATCCATTCTTCGTCCGACCGCCCTTGAGGGTGGGAATGTCCTTCTTCAACCCCGATGGTTAATGATCCCCACCCCATGGAAACAGGCGGTTAAGCCGTCTTGCACTCCCGGTCGCAGCATCTGGCACGTCAATTGCTTGTGAGGAGGGCGATCGACCGGACGCGACAGAAATTCTCTACCCCCAGGCGCATCCGGAAACGGTGGAACGTGAGGAGAAGCAGTCCATGAACGTGATGCTCGCCGTCGGATTGGCTCACCAGCAGGCCATGCGCCAAAGAATGGATGTGGTGGCCAGCAATATCGCCAATTCCTCCACCGTCGGCTTCAAGGCCGAGCGCGCACGGTTTCGTGACGAAGTTTATGAGATGCCGGGCAGTCAGCCGGGCCAGCTTCGCCGGATTCATTTCGTCGTCGTCGATGGTCTTTTCCGGGACATGGCCGAAGGTCCGATCGAGGTAACGGGCAACCCCCTGGATCTCGCAATCAAGGGGAAGGGGTTCTTCACCGTCGAGGGCAGGGACGGCAACACCTATTACACGCGCTTCGGCTCTTTTCAGCTCAATGGCGATCGCGAGCTGATCCTGCCGAGCGGTGAGAAAGTTCTGGATGCCGGAGATCAGCCGATCGTGCTGGCACCCGAGGACACCGACATCCGAATCGATGAGGCGGGTGTCCTGCACGGGGCTCAAGGGCCGATCGCCCAGCTTCGTATCGTCCAGTTCGACGACGAGAAGAAGCTGGAACGACGCGGCAATACGCTGCTCGCCAGTTCCGACGAGCCGAAGGATGCGGAACAGGATTTCCGCATCGTTCAGGGGGCGTTGGAGGCATCCAATGTCAAGCCGATCGTCGAGATGACGAAGATGATCCAGGTGCTGCGCGCCTATCAGGCGATGCAACGCTCGGTCGAGACCGGCAACAGGGTCGAGGAACGGGCCATCGAACGCCTGCCGAGCGTCCAGGCGTGAGCCGCCGCAGACCATGAACCGGGGCAATCGTGAAAAGCCCGAGATGAAGGAGTGAGATGAGATGAAAGCCTTGAGTATCGCGGCCACGGGCATGATGGCTCAGCAGCTCAATGTCGAGGTGATCTCGAACAATATCGCCAACCTCAATACCACCGGCTTCAAGCGTCGCCGTGCCGAATTCCAGGACCTGCTCTATCAGTCGATCGAGCGGGTCGGGGCGAACTCGACTGCTCAGGGAACGGTCGTGCCCTCCGGCATCCAGGTCGGCGTCGGCGTACGTGCGGCCGGCGTCTATCGCATCTCGGGTCAGGGTTCGCTGGAGCGGACCGAAAATCCGCTGGATCTGGCGATCAACGGCCGCGGCTATTTCCGGGTCCAGCTTCCCAATGGTGACGAGGTCTATACCCGTGCCGGTTCCTTCCAGATCGATCAGACCGGCCAGATCGTCACCAATGACGGTTTCGTCGTACTGCCCGGGATCACCATTCCGCAGGAAGCGGTGGACGTGACGGTCAACAGCGAAGGCGAGGTGCAGGTCAAGCTCGACGGACAGGTCAATCCGCAGGTGGTCGGGCAGATCGATCTTGCCACCTTCGCCAATGAGGCGGGGCTGGAGGCGATCGGCTCGAACCTTTTCCGCGAGACACAGGCGTCGGGGCCGGCAACGGTGGCGACCCCGGGCACGCCCGGCTTCGGCTCGATCGAACAGGGCTATCTTGAGCGCTCGAACGTCGATGCGGTGCGCGAGATCACGTCACTGATCACCGCCCAGCGGGCTTATGAGCTCAATTCACGAGTGATCCAGAGCTCCGACGAGATGCTGAACACCGTCAACAACCTGCGGTAGGCAGAGCCGCCCCCGTATCTTGCGGCGCGTCTGACCGAAGGAGACCATGTCGATGATTGCGCGAACCGTTATTTCCGTCCTCTTCATCGCCTTTTTGCTTGCCGCTCTTCCGGCACGGGCCACTCCGGCGGGGGACGGCGAGGCATCTTCGGGCACTCCTTCAGGCGATCCAAGCGTGCTTCGCCTTCAAGTACGTTCGGACGTCGAGACGAACGATCGAGTCATTCGTCTCGGCGACCTGGTTCCCGGGGCGCCGCTGGAGATTTCCGGTCTGGTGGTGGCCGATGCGCCGGCGCCAGGGGCCAGCGTGGTGCTTTCGCTCGCGGATGTCCAGCGCGCGCTCTCACGCGCCGGCCATTCGGGCTATGAAGTCGGCGACGGGCGGGTAACGGTTCGTCGCGCCGGCCGTCATGTCTCTCGCGCCCGGCTCGCGCAGCGTCTGGCCGCCCTCATCGGCGATCGTCTGGAGGGTGCGCCGGTGCGGGTGACGCTTTCCGGCTTTCGTCCTTTTGCTCTGCCGGTGGACGCGAACGGCGAGGTGGCGGCCGACTATCGGTTGTCACTCCTCGACATTGACGAGACGCGAGGACGCTTCCAGGCCCGCCTTGCGGTGCCGGACGGCTTCGGTGGCAGCCGCATGTGGACATTGACGGGCCGTTACGA
>RFIU01000275.1 GCA_003695555.1 Alphaproteobacteria bacterium | reverse complement strand
GTGCCGATCGTGCGCGACGAAGCGCACCGCGATGCGGTGATGGCGGCATGCGAAGTACTGGAGCAGCGCATCGCCGCACTCCGCTGGCAGGACGAGCCGGTGCGCGTACGCCTCGATCGTCGTGACCTGCCGACGCCCGACAAGCGCTGGGAATGGGTCCGCAAGGGCGTGCCCTTCATTGTCGAACTCGGCCCGAAGGATCTCGAAAAAGGGAGCATCGCGGTCACCGATCGGCTGGCACTCGATGCGAAGAAGAGCTTCCCGCCGGTCGAGGAGTTCCTTGCCGGCCTGACGCAGGCGCTCGACCGCCATGATCGCACGCTGTTCGACGAGGTGCTCGCCTTTCAGCGCGCCCGCACCCGTGACGACATCGCGACGCTCACGGAGTTCCGCGCCTTCTTCGCAGAGGATGGGGCCGGCTTTGTCCGTGCCTGGTGGAGCGAGGATGAATCGAGCCTGGAAAAAATCGAGGATCTCGGGGTCAGCGTGCGTTGCCTGCCCTATGAACAGCCCGACGGTGAAGGCCGCTGCGTGCTGACCGGCGCACCGGCAAAGCGTCGCGCCATCTTCGCCAAGTCCTACTGATCGGTCGCACCCTGCGATCCGGCGGTCGAATCGTCATCGATCGCGGCATCCACCGCCTTCAACAACTCAGCAAGCTGGAAAGGCTTGGCGAGGATGTCGGTCAGCAGCAGGTCGAGATTGTGGGCACGCTGACGTTCTCGGGGATAGCCGCTCATCATCAGGATCGGCAGATCCGGATAGAGGGAACGCGCCTTGAGGGCGAGCGCGATGCCGTCCATCACCGGCATGACGATATCGGTGAGCAGCAGATCGAAGTCTTTCCCGCCAACCGCCATCAACCGTTCGACCGCGGCGCCACCGTCAGCGACTGCGACGACCTGATGGCCCGCGCTTTCTAGCGCACGGGTGACGAAGGCGCGCACTGCCGCCTCGTCCTCAGCGACGAGAATGCGTGCCATGACCGACCTGCTCCCTGTCGGGCTCGTCATCAGCGCCCGCGCCTGATGTCGCACCGGTCACCAGACGGGCGACGATGCTGGCAGGGCGGGTCGGTGCATCCGCGATCACCGTCTCGAAGACGATCTCTCCTCCTGCCGGCAGCATCCGCACCGAGGGTTCGACCACCTGACGACGCAGCACCTCTCCGCCGTCGTCTGCGACAAGTTCGACAAGCAGGGGCGGCAGCCGGGCAGCGGACGAGGCGTGATTGACGACCCGCCCCGCCACGACGAGATCGTAGCCGCCCTGCGGCCTTGTCCGCCATTCGGGCGGATCGTCGATGACCACCGTCAGAGCGGCGGTCTGCTCGCCTGCCTTTACCGGCTTGACGTCGGCCATTCCCGCCCCCAGCGCATCATAAAGCCTGGCAAGCGGCGGAAAGACGCGCACCGCCCGTTCGGGAAAGCGTGTCAATCCGACGATGAGGGTGCCGACGAAGAGAACCCACGCCCCCCATCCCGCAATCAGCAGCACCCGCCGGCTCCTGCCGGCAATTCCGGCCTTCCCGCCTTCCTCTTCGTTGCGGCGAGCAGTACGGCGATTGCGTTCGCGCAGACGGCGCAGCACGTCCTCGGCTTCCGTCAAGGCGAGGTGCGCGCTGTCCTCCTGCATGCCAGCGGAAGATGAAGATGTCGCCCGCTCGGGGGAGGGCGCGTCAGACGCGCCTGAGGAAGCCGTATCCCCACCAAGGATGCGCGGCGGGACCGGCATGTCGTCTTCGTCCTCATCCTGCGCGGCGATCGGCGGCAGATCGAGATCGACGCGCCTCTTTTCCGGCGGCTTCTCATCCAAGTCCGAGGATCCTGCCTGCCGGTTGGCCATCTCGTGCGCATCTTCCCCCTCCTGCCAACGCCAGACATGCCCGCAAGCCCCGCATTTCATCCGCATGCCGGGCCGGGGCCGCCGTCCCGGTGGCAGACGGAAGCGCGCCCCGCAGGCAGGACAGGAAATGATATCCTCGCCGCTCATCCTCACCCTCGCCGCCTGGCACCGCTGCGCCGTAAGATGCTTCCTGCATCCGAACGCTGGCCGGCCGTCGTGCGGCGCCTTCCCTCGTACCTTTCCCTTTTCATGTCCCCTTTGCCTATAAGTGTTCGGGCAGGCTCTAGGCAAGCACAGCGCAAGCCGATAGGCTTGGCGCAAATACGGTTCGGTGAGAGAGGCAGGCGCAGGAGAGACGATGGCGGAAGCGGTGCGCTTCGAACGGGTGGGCATGCGCTATCATCTCGATGCCGAGGTTCTCAGCGACATCAGCTTCACCCTTGAATCCGGCTCTTTCCATTTCCTCACCGGCCCTTCGGGCGCGGGCAAGAGCTCGCTGCTGCGACTGCTCACTCTCGCCGAACGCCCCTCTCGCGGGCGAATGCTGATCTTCGGCCGCGACACGGCGACCGTCTCCCGCCGGGCACGTCCCGCCCTGCGGCGTCGGATCGGCATCGTCTTTCAGGACTTCCGCCTTCTCGACCATCTGACGACGGCCGAGAATGTCGCCCTGCCGCTGCAGCTGGCCGGCGGCCTCGATCCGCAGACGATACGCGCGCATGTCACAGAACTGCTGCGATGGGTCGGTCTCGGTCATCGTCTCGATGCCTATCCGCCGACGCTCTCGGGCGGCGAAAAGCAGCGGGCTGCCATCGCAAGGGCGGTGGTCAAGAAACCCGAACTGCTGATCGCGGATGAGCCGAGCGGCAATGTCGATCCCGAGATTGCGCGCCGCCTCATGCATCTGTTTCTCGAACTCAACCGACTCGGAACGACGACGCTGGTCGCAACCCATGACACCGAACTCGTCGAAGCGGTCGGCGGGCGCGTCCTGCATCTGGAACGCGGGCGACTGATCGATATCGAAGATCGCGGACCGCTTCGCAATCCGGTTACCGGTGCCCGGATCACCGAAGCCGATCACCGGGCGCCGCCGCACGGGATGGCGGATGCCGGCGCGCGGACGGGGCCAACCGAAGGGGAAGGGCGATGAGGCGCACGACACCCGACTTCCTGCCCCGCGACGCGCTCAGCGGCGGCAGCTTTCCCTGGGTTGTGGCGGTGATGGTCTATCTTTCGACGCTGGCGGCAGGTCTTGCGATTTTCCTGCATCTGGCCGCCGGTGCGCTGACCGGTGACCTGGAGCGCCACTTTTCCATCGAGATCGCCGCCGGCGACGAAGCCCTGGCCGAAACCGAGGCGGCGGCGGTCGAGCAGCGGTTGCAAGCGATGCCCACCGTGCACGACCTGCATCGTCTGAGCCGTGAGGAGATCGAGAGACTGCTCGCCCCCTGGCTCGGCCATCCCGCTGATCAGGCTGCGCTGCCGCTGCCGATCATCATCGAGTTCGTCGTGGAGCCCGGCGGTGATGATCCCCTGAAGATTCTGGAGGCCGCAATCGGCGATGCGGCGCCGCATGCCCGCATTCTATCGCAGCAGGACTGGATCGCAGCACTCGGCCGCTTTGCGCGCGCGCTTCAGCTTGCAGCCATCCTCGCCATCACCCTGC
>RFIU01000274.1 GCA_003695555.1 Alphaproteobacteria bacterium | reverse complement strand
TCCCTGCGCCTGATAGCCGCCCAGAACATTCACCGACTGCGGACGCAGGCCGATGTGGGCGACGACCGGAATGCCGCGCTCGACAAGAAAGCGAATGGTCGGCGCCATCGTTCGACCGCCTTCCAGCTTCACCGCCTGGGCACCGGTCTCGGCGATGATCCGTGCGGCGTTGCGGAAGGCCTGTTCGGGCCCCTCCTCGAAGCTGCCGAAGGGCATGTCGATGACGACCAGCGCCTGATGTGACCCGCGCACTACCGCCCTGCCGTGATCGATCATCATCCGCAGAGAAACCCCGAGCGTCGAATCAAGGCCGTAGAGCACCATCCCGAGGCTGTCACCGACGAGCAGCAGCTCGCAATGCGGATCGAGCAGCTCGGCCATCCGCGCGGTATAGGCGGTCAGCGTGACGAGCGGCGTCTCGTCGCCCTTGCGGGCGAGCAGATCGGGGACGCTGAAACGTCTCGCCGCTGCGGTCTGTACATCCTGCTTGCTCATCGCCCGGATCCTGCCCTCTGGCGTTCCACCTGTCGGGTGGAAGACTAGTGACCCGACCGCCCCTTGGCAACGCCTGCCAGCGGCAGGATGCGGCAGCTGAATGGCCCGAGCGGATCGATGGAGAAGGCGTCGGCTACTCCCACTCGATCGTGCCGGGGGGCTTGGAGGTGACGTCATAGACGACGCGGTTGATGCCGCGCACCTCATTGATGATCCGGGTCGCGACCCGCGACAGAAAGGCATGATCGAAGGGATAGGAATCGGCGGTCATGCCGTCCACCGAGGTCACCGCCCTGAGCGCGCAGACGTGATCATAGGTGCGCGCATCGCCCATCACCCCGACGGTTTTCACCGGCAGCAGTACGGCGAAGGCCTGCCAGATGCTGTCATAGAGACCGGCCAGCCGGATCTCCTCGAGAAAGATCGCATCCGCCTTGCGCAGGATGTCGGCCTTGGCGCGGGTGACCTCTCCGGGGATGCGGATGGCAAGGCCGGGACCGGGGAAGGGGTGGCGTCCGACGAAGGCTTCCGGCAGCCCGAGCTCGCGTCCGAGGGCGCGCACCTCGTCCTTGAACAGCTCGCGCAAGGGCTCGACGAGCTTCAGCTTCATCCGCTCCGGCAGGCCGCCGACATTGTGGTGCGACTTGATCGTGACCGAAGGTCCGCCGGTGAACGAAACGCTTTCGATCACGTCCGGATAAAGCGTCCCCTGGGCCAGAAAGCGGGCATCGCCCACTTGCCGCGCCTCTTCCTCGAAGACGTCGATGAAGAGCCTGCCGATGATCTTGCGCTTGGCCTCGGGATCCGTGACGCCTTCGAGCGCGCCGAGGAACAGATCGCTCGCATCCCGGTGGATGAGCGGGATGTTGTAATGGTCCCGGAAGAGAGAGACGACCTCCTCGGCCTCGTTCAGACGCATCAGCCCGGTATCGACGAAGACGCAGGTCAGCCGGTCGCCGATCGCCTCATGCAGCAGAACGGCGACCACCGAACTGTCCACCCCGCCCGACAGACCGCAGATGACACGGCCGTCGCCCACCTGTTCACGGATCTCGCGGATCCTGGTCTCGCGGAAGGCGGCCATCGTCCAGGAATCCGAACAGCCGCACACATGATGGGCGAAATTGGCGATGAGCCGGGCACCCTGCGGCGTGTGCACCACTTCGGGATGGAACTGAAGGCCGTAGAAGCGCCGCTCGTCATCGGCGATCGCGGCCATCGGCGCGCCCTCCGATCGTCCGACGACGCGAAAGCCGGGGGGCAGCTCGATGACCCGGTCGCCATGGCTCATCCAGACCTGTTCTCGGTCGCCTTTGGCCCAGACGCCTTCGAAGAGCAGGCAGTCATCGACGACGTCGAGAAAAGCGCGACCGAATTCCTGATGGTCCGACCCCTCAACACTGCCGCCGAGCTGCACCACCATCGTCTGCTGGCCATAGCAGATGCCGAGCACCGGCAGCCCCATGTCGAACAGTCGCTCAGGCGCGCGCGGACTGTCGGGGTCGGTGACGCTCGCCGGTCCCCCGGACAGGATCACGCCCTTCGGCTTCAAGCGCTCCAGACCCTCTTCGGCCTTCTGAAAGGGGACGATCTCGGAATAGACGCCGGCCTCGCGCACGCGGCGCGCGATCAGCTGGGTTACCTGACTGCCGAAATCAATGATCAGAATCGTTTCGTTCACGCTGTCCTCCGGCCTCGTCCCCGTCTTTCTTCTTCTTCGCCTTCTTCGCTTTCTTCGCGGCCTCGGCGTCGGCCTTGTCGCGCTCGTCGGCCTCGCGCAGGGCGGTGGCGACTCGGGCCTGCTCGGGGCAGCCCTTCGGGGCGCACAGCTCCTGGATCAGCTTCAGCGTTTCGAGCGCCTTGTCCCGCTCCCCGGATGCGACGGCAGCAAGCGCTTGCGCCTCCAGTGCGGGCAGATTGTCCGGCTCGATGGCGAGCGCCTGGTCATAATAGACGCGTGCGGCCTCACGCTGGCCAAGGGCTTCGTGCGCCTTGCCGATCGCCACCATGGCCGCCGCATTCGAAGGATCGGCGACCAGCGACTCTTCGAAATGGCGCAACGCCTGCGGGTAGTTCTTCTGCGCCATGGCGCGACGACCCGCCTCGAGCAGTTCATGGGAAGCGCGCTGATATTTCTGCGCAGTGTGGGCCTGAGCGGCGCGCGCCGAGGGGATGCTTGCAAGTGCCGAGAGGGCGACCGCCAGCGCCAATGCCCGGACAAGCGCGTTCATGATGTTCCGTCTCCTCTTGGTGCGGACTTCGGATCTCATCCTTCGCCTTCTAGCGACTCGGGAACGAGCACGGCAACAAAAAGCCCATCGGTGCCATGACGCGCCGGGGTGAGCTGCAGGCACTGCGGTGGGAGCGCCGCCGAATCCGCGATCTCGGGAAGGCCGGCCGCATCAAGCAGATCCCGATAGTCGAGCAGCCGCCACCCAGGATGCTCGGCGAGCACCGCTGCGACGACATCCTCATTTTCTTCGGGCAACAGCGAACAGGTGACATAGACGACCCGTGCCGTCTCTTCGGGGCCGGCAAGCGCCAGCGCCTCGCCGAGCATCCGTTTCTGCGTCTCGACCAGTTCGGCCAGCCGTTCGGCATCGAGCCGCCATTTGACATCCGGGTGCCGTCGCCAGGTGCCTGAGCCCGAACAGGGCGCATCGACGAAAACCCGGTCCATCAGCCCGGCAAATCGCGCCAACATCATGACCCGCTTTTCGCCGAAGCGCGGCAGGCGATGGCATTGAAGATTGGTCACCTTCGCCTCACGGGCGCGTCGGCGGGTCTCCTCCAGCCGTCTGGCATCCGAATCGAAGGCGTAGATCTGGCCACTTGCCTTCATCAAATCGGCCAGAGCCAGCGTCTTGCCGCCGCCTCCCGCGCCGAGTTCAGCAATCTGACGACCTTCTGCCGGCATGACGAAACGGACGGCGATCTGCGAGGCCTCGTCCTGCAGAATCGCCTTCGTAGCGCGCACCGATTCCAGACGATCGGCGCCAACAGCGGTCGGCAGACGAATACCGTCCGGACTGATCGGAGT
>RFIU01000273.1 GCA_003695555.1 Alphaproteobacteria bacterium | reverse complement strand
GTGTCGAAGGGGATGACGGTCTTTCCCCGCGCGTCGATCCGTTCGCGCGCCTCGACGATCGCCTCGTGGAGCGGAGGGGGACGGCGGATCTCGAGGGCGAAGAGGTCGGGTCGATGGGTGCGCCCAAGGTGTACGGCTTCGGCGAGGCCTTCGGTGGCGACCAGCAGCGTCGGCGCGCCCTTGCGTTCGAGCAGGGCATTGGTCGCCACCGTCGTGCCGATGCGGATCTCGGCGATCTCGTCGGTCGGAATCGGATCGTCGCGCCCGAGTCCGAGCAGCCGGCGCACGCCTTCGACGGTCGCGTCACGGTAGCGTGCCGGATCGCGCGAGAGCAGCTTTGCAATCCGAAGTCCGCCCTGCGGGTCGATGGCGACCAGATCGGTAAAGGTGCCGCCACGGTCAACCCGGATCCGCCAGCCCCTGCCTTGCGCCGCTGATGTCATCGCCCGCTCGTCTTTCCGCTTGCCCGCATGCGCCGATCAGCGGGCGAGACAAGCAGAAGCAATCAGGCTTGGCAAGCGGCCATCGGCAGGCGCGGCCGGGGGGCACAAAAGGGTTCAGGCGCGCCCGGCCGCCCGGTCGGCGAGATGATCGTCAAGTGCGAGAGTGTCGAGATCGCGCAGCGCATACTGTACCCAGAAGGCCGCGAGCACCGGAATCGCCGCCCAGAACAGAAGATTGCCACCTTCACCGTAGAGCGCCAGATAGATCTTCCAGCTTGAGACGACGCTGACGAGATGGAAGAGGAAGACGAGCAGATAGCTCCAGCGTTTCCACAGACCGAGCGCGAAGGCGGCGATCAGTACCAGCTCGGCGATGCCGACCCAGATGCTCATCTCCTGCGCCAGGTCGATCCCGTAGAAGTGGGCGAAGACGCCGCTTGCGTGGACGGGGCGGACGATCTTGTCCACCGCCCAGACGGCAAGAAAGAGAGCGAGCGCGATCCGCTGGATGAAGAGCGCCCTGCGGGCGGCGGTTTCGATATGGTCGGTCATTGGCTTTCCTCCCCTGAAGATTGCCGCTCTTTTTTGATGATGCGCGGCCTTTGCGTCCCATCGCGAAGGCCGTTATAGCGGGCGATGGACCCGACGGCAAAGGGGCGGGAAGGACGCATGAGCTTTTTCTATCATCTCGGCAGAGGGGTCGGGCGGGCCCTGGTCAAGGTGCGGCGCAGCCATGAGCAGCGTGTCGCGTCACGGGCCGGGGACCCGGCGGCACGGATGCTGCGCAGCGTCGAATTCACGATCGGCGTGATCGCGCTGTCTGCCAAGATGGCCAAAGCCGATGGAACCGTGACGGCGGACGAGGTGGAAGCCTTTCGGCGCCTGTTCCGGCCGCCGGAAGGCGAGATGAACGAGGTGGAGCGCGCCTATGAGCGGGCCCGCCACACGACGCTCGGCTTCGAGGGCTATGCGCGGCGTCTCGGGCGCCTGTTCGCCGACCATCCGAAGATCCTCGAAGACCTCCTCGATGCGCTCTTCTATATTGCCAGGGCCGACGGTCGGGTGGACGAAAAGGAACTGGTCTTTCTGCACAAGGTGGCGCGCTCCTTCGGTTTTTCCGACGGCCGTTTCGCGGCCATCCGGGCCCGAAATCTCGGCACGCCCGAAGACGATCCCCATGCGGTGCTCGGGGTATCCCCCGATATCGGAGCGGATGCGCTGCATCGCCACTATCTGAAGCTGGTACGGGCCAATCATCCTGATCGTCTGCAGGCCGAGGGCGTGCCGGAGTCCTTCCGTAAGGTCGCCAGCGATCGGCTCGCCCGGATCAATGCGGCTTATGAGCGGATCCGTGCGATGCGCGCGGCGCAGAGTCGCTGAACAGGCGGCCGGTGGCAGGAGCGAAGGGCGCGGATGCGGATCATCGATCATCTCTCTGGCAATCACGATGCCCGGCCTGCGGGCGGGGCGCCCGACATGCTGGTTCTTCACTATACCGGCATGCGCTCTCTCGACGAGGCGCTTGAGCGTCTGTGCGACCCGCAGGCGAAGGTCTCGGCCCATTATCTGATCGCCGAGGACGGCCGTGTCTTCCGTCTGGTCGATGAGGAGCGCCGCGCCTGGCATGCGGGGGTGGCCGAGTGGGAAGGTGTGCGTGATATCAACGGCCGCTCGATCGGGATAGAGCTTGAAAATCCCGGCCATGCGTTCGGCTACCGCGCTTTTCCGGAACCGCAGATTCGCGCCCTGATGACGCTCGCCGCCGATATCGTCGCGCGCCACCGGATCCGGGCGAGCCGGATCGTCGCCCACAGCGATGTCGCGCCGATGCGCAAACAGGATCCCGGCGAACTTTTTCCATGGGCACGACTGGCGGATGAGGCCGGTCTCGGCCTGTGGATGGACGCGCAAGGGCTGTCGATGGCGTCTGCAGGCGAGTCGTCTCTCGACCTGCTGGCGCGCTTCGGCTATGGGGTGGCGCAGAATGCCGGCGAGGACGACGAGGTGGAGCAAGCGCTCGTGCGGGCTTTCCAGCGGCACTTCCGCCCCGCGCGGATCGACGGTCTGATGGATGCCGAATGCCGGGCGATCCTCGCCCGGCTGGTGGCAGCAAAGGAGGCCGAGGAAGCCTCAACCGGCAATGCGGCAGGCCGGCGAACGGTCGAGAGCACAGGAGTCCGGAAGCGATGAGGCAGGACATGACGGTATCGGCTGAGGATACGGATGGGCACGCGTCGCGCAGGATATTGCCGATCCTCTTCCTCCTCTTCCTTGTCGGGCTTGCGGTTCTGCCGCTCGTCACCCACCGCGCCCTGGCCTTGCAGGGGAAGGGCAATGGTACCCTGCCGACGAGCGTCGCTGGCGAGGATGCCCATGCGGCGATCGTGTCCTGCCTTTCCCGTCCCAGCCGTGTCTGCGCCCTGAGTTCGGCCCTGCGCGCGGTTGCGGCGCAGGACCTCGCCTTCGATCGGGTGGAAACCCTGATCGCCCTTGCCCGTGCCTTCCACGCACTCGGTGATGACACCCGGGCGGCAAGCACTGCGTCACTCGCCGTCAGGGCGGCGCGGGCGATCGGGATCTCGATCGGGACGGAACGCAAGCTTGCCGAGATCGCCCCGATCGAAGCAGCGATCGGCCGCATGCAAAAGGCCCGGGCCCTGCTTTCCGAGATTTCCGATCCGGCGCTGCGCGCGGCAACGATGGCGCGCATCGCGCGCGCCCGCGCCCGCGCAGGCGATTTCGAAGGCGCGCTAAAGCTGCTAGACGAGGTGAACGAACCATGGCTGGCGCTCGGCGCGCTCGCCGATATCGCCGAATGGGCGGCCGCCGAGGACGACCAAAGCTCGGTCCGGCTGGTACAGATGCTGAAATCCCGGGTCGATCGCGCCCCGCGCCACCTGCTCAAATGGCTGGCGATGGCGCGTCTTGGTGCACTTGAAGCCAAGGCGGGTGAGGTCGAGAAGGCGCGCGCCTTGCGTGATGAGCTGGCTGAACATGTCGCCCCCGGTCTCGGCTATGCCGGTGAGGAGGTTCGGGTCTGGGCGGCGATTGCCTTGCTCGATCTCGCACTTGATGATCGGGCGGCCTATGACCGGCATGTCGCACGGATGCTCGCCCGGGTACGCTCGGTGACCATCGATCAGGACCCGACCACCGCTCTTGCCGAGGCGATGACGGCGCTCGCTGCAGGCGGCCGTAGCGACGAGGCGCTGGCTCTTGCTGGCCGCTTTCGGGATCTCCGGGGGATTTCCGAACTGGCGGAAAGTCTTCTCGGGCATCCCTTTGCGCGGCCCCTGTGGGGTGCGCTTGCGATGCGCATCGTCGATCGCCTGAAGGACGAGACTTCATCCGCCGAGCAGGACCGCGCCCGTCTTGTTGCGATCCGCCTGATGATCGCATCCGGTCGGGTGCGCGAGGCGATCGCGCTTGCCCGCGGGCTGCATGACGATGATGCCGGTGCCCGGGCGCTGGCGATGCTGGCACCGCATCTCTCTTGAAGGGCCGGGGCCGGGCGGAATGCCTCAGATCCGCCGGATCTCGCGGATTGTGCCCTCACGCGTCGCGAACCAGGCGCGCGCACCGGCTGCGCGAGCAAGGATGCGGCCGCGATGTGCGGGTGGTGTGACCGCCAGCGCCGTCGAGAGGGCATCGGCGCTCGTCGCATCCGCTGCGCGCACCCACAGGCTCGCGGGCGCATCCGGCGCCGGCCGGCCGCTCAGCGGGTCGATCAGGTGATGGAAGCGTCCCGCTTCGTCGAAACTGGCGGCGAGCGGCGAGGATGTCGCCAGCGCCATATCGGTGGGCAGGACCGTTTCACCGAGCGCTGCGCCCGGATGCGACGGGTCGGCGAGCGCCAGTCGGAAGGGGCGTGCCGCCGGATGGGTGCCGAGCGCGCGGTATTCTCCGAAATTCACCAGCGCATGGCGAAAGCCCCTCCTTCTCAGCAGCGCCACTGCCCGGTCCGTCACATAGCCCTGCGCGATGCCGTTGAAGACCAGCTTCATGCCTGCCGGCAGCCGCCATGGCTTGCCGGATCGAGGGTGGGGCAGGCGGGCAAGGCCGATGCGTTCGCGCACTGCTGCGATCGCCTCTTCATCCGGACCCCGTTCATCACGCGGATGGGCGGTGAAGTGTGCTGCATGAAGGTCCCACAACGGCGCGACGGTCGGGTCGAAGCGCCCTTCGCTCAGGCGGTGAAAGCGTTCCGAGAGTCCCAGCAGTTCGACGAATGCGGCCGGCAGGCGAGCGACTTCCTCGCCGGAATTGAGGCGCACGAGCAGGGCGTTGCGGTTGTGCAGGCTGAAGAGCCGCTCGAGCCGGTGGACCTCGGCGACCACGGCGGCGATCGCCCGTGCCGCTTGCTCTTGGTCATGATGGTAGAGGATGAGCGCCGCTTCCGCCCCGAGCAGACGGCCGCGCCAGCGGTGGGGTGGCTTGTCGCCCTTTTCAGCGCCGGCCCCGAGTGCGACGCCCGGCGCCAGCACCGCTGCTCCCGCCCCGGCGATGATCGAGAGTATCCGCCGCCGGCTCGGCCGGGCGCCATGGCGACCGGCCTTCTCGTCCGCGCAGGTTGCCGCAAGGGTCGGCGAGTCTTTTTCGCTCACGTCCGGGACACTCCTTTGCATTCCCCTACATTGCACATGATTATCGCTCGCAGATAATCCTGTGCGC
>RFIU01000272.1 GCA_003695555.1 Alphaproteobacteria bacterium | reverse complement strand
GGCCTGCGCTTCGCCATCCGCGAAGGCGGCCGTACCGTCGGCGCCGGCGTCGTCGCCAAAATCATCGAGTAGAGGAAAAGGCGTTCGGGTCGCCCCGGCGGCAAGAACGAGAAGAGGACCTGAGCCATGGAAGCGCAGAACATCCGCATCCGTTTGAAGGCGTTCGATCATCGGATCCTGGATCAGGCTTCCGGCGAGATCGCCGCGACGGCGCGCCGCACCGGCGCGCTGGTTCGCGGGCCGATTCCTCTGCCGACCCGGATCGAGAAGTTCACCGTCAACCGCTCGCCGCACATCGACAAGAAGTCGCGCGAGCAGTTCGAGATCCGTACCCACAAGCGGCTTCTCGACATCATCGATCCGACGCCGCAGACGGTGGATGCACTGATGAAGCTCGACCTCTCGCCGGGTGTCGATGTCGAAATCAAGCTTCAGGGATAAGCAGCAGATGCGCACCGGATTGATCGCACGAAAGCTGGGCATGACCCGGGTTTTTGATGACCGCGGGCGACACGTCCCGGTCACCGTCCTCCAGCTCGAGGACTGCCAGGTGGTTGCCCAGCGAACCGAAGAGAAGGACGGCTATACCGCCCTTCAGCTCGGTGTCGGCCGGGCGAAGACGAAGCGCACCACGGCCGCGATGCGTGGCCACTTCGCCAAGGCGAATGTCGCGCCGAAGCGCAGGCTGGCGGAATTCCGTGTCAGCCCCGACAATCTTGTCGAGGTCGGGGCCGAACTGACCGCCGATCACTTCGTCGCCGGTCAGCACGTCGATGTCATCGGCACTTCGAAGGGCAAGGGCTTTGCCGGTGCGATGAAGCGCTGGAACTTCGGCGGCCTGAGGGCGAGCCATGGCGTCTCGATCTCTCACCGCAGCCATGGCTCGACCGGCAACCGGCAGGATCCCGGCCGGGTCTTCAAGGGCAAGAAGATGGCCGGTCATCTCGGCGATGAGCGGGTCACCGTCCACAATCTGGTGATCATCGAAACCCGCCCCGAGGAAGGCCTGATCCTGGTGCGCGGCGCGGTGCCGGGCGCCAAGGGTGGCTGGGTGCTGATCCGCGATGCTCTGAAAAAGCCGCTGCCCGAGGATGCGCCACGACCGGCCGCCTTCCGCAAGCCGGAAGAGGTGACGGGCGAAGCGGCGGCCGACGCGCCGGCGGCCGAGCCCCCGGCTGGAGAGGCGCCGGCGGAAGAGGCGGCGAACGAGGCGAAGGAATAGCGACATGAAGGCCGACGTTCTCAATCTCGACGCCAAGAAGGTCGAGACCATCGAGCTCGACGACGCGATCTTCGCGCTGGAGCCGCGTGCGGACATCCTGCACCGGGTGGTGACCTGGCAGCTTGCCAAGCGGCGCGCCGGCACCCATGCGGTGAAGTTCCGTGCTGACATATCGGCGACCGGCCGCAAGATGTACCGACAGAAAGGCACCGGCAGTGCCCGTCACGGCAGCCGCCGGGTCAACATCTTCCGGGGTGGTGGACGTGCCTTCGGGCCGATCCCACGCGACCATTCGCACAAGCTGCCGAAGAAGGTGCGTGCGCTGGGTCTGCGCCATGCGCTGTCCGACAAGCAGCGCTCGGGCCGGCTCATCGTTGTCGATGCCGCAACCCTGAAGGAAGGACGCACGAAGGAATTGAAGGAAAAGCTCGCGAAACTCGGGCTGACCAATGCCCTGTTCATCGACGGCGAGAGTGTCGATGAGAAGTTCCAGCGGGCGGCTTCGAACATTCCGCTGGTGCGGGTGCTGCCCTCGATCGGCGCCAATGTCTATGACATCCTGCGCCATGATGCGCTGGTGCTGACGAAGGCCGCGGTCGAGAAGTTGCAGGAGAGGCTGAAATGACGGCGCCGACGCTGAAATCCTACGACATCATCGTGCGGCCGGTGATCACCGAAAAGGCGACCCTGGGTTCCGAGCACAATCAGGTCACCTTCATCGTCGCGAAGGATGCCTCAAAGCCCGAAATCCGGAAGGCCGTCGAAGAGCTCTTCAAGGTCAAGGTGAAGAAGGTCAACACCTTGAACCAGCAGGGCAAGGTCAAGCGGTTCCGCGGCATCAAGGGGCGGCGACCGGCCTACAAGAAGGCAGTCGTGACCTTGCAGGAAGGTCACAGCATCGACGTGACGACGGGGATCTAGAACCATGGCGTTGAAATCCTACAAGCCGGTCACGCCCTCGCAGCGCGGTCTCGTGCTGGTCGATCGTTCGCACCTGTGGAAGGGCGATCCGATCAAGAAGCTGACCGAAGGCCTGACCGGCAAGGGCGGTCGCAACAATACCGGCCGCATCACGGCACGCCGTCGTGGCGGCGGCCACAAGCGTCTCTATCGCCGGATCGACTTCCGGCGTGCCAAGTGGGGTGTCGAGGCGACGGTCGAGCGGCTCGAATACGATCCCAACCGCACCGCCTTCATCGCGCTGATCCGTTATGATGATGGCGAGCTTGCCTATATCGTTGCGCCCCAGCGGCTGGCCCCGGGCGACAAGGTGGTTGCCGGCGAGCAGGTGGACATCAAGCCGGGCAATGCGATGCCGCTCGGCAACATGCCGGTCGGCACGATCGTCCACAATATCGAGCTGAAGCCGAAGGGCGGTGCGAAGCTGGCGCGTTCGGCCGGCACCTATGCGCAGATCGTCGGTCGCGACCAAGGCTATGTGATCGTGCGCCTGTCGTCGGGTGAACAGCGTCGGATTCTTAACGCCTGCATGGCGACGGTCGGGGCGGTTTCGAACCCCGACAAGAAGAACGAGCGGCTGGCCAAGGCAGGGCGCAATCGCTGGAAGGGACGGCGTCCCTCGGTGCGCGGCGTTGCGATGAACCCGGTCGATCACCCGCATGGCGGCGGCGAGGGCCGCACATCGGGCGGCCGTCATCCGGTGACGCCCTGGGGCAAGCCGACCAAAGGCAAGAAGACGCGTCGCAACAAGGCGACCGACAAGTACATCGTGCGCTCGCGCCACGAGCGCAAGAAGCGTCGCTAAGGGAGAGTTCCAACAATGGCGCGTTCGGTCTGGAAAGGTCCTTTCGTCGAGCTTTCGCTGCTGAAGAAGGCGGAAGAGATGCAGGAGTCCGGCAAGAAGCAGGTCATCAAGACCTGGTCGCGGCGATCGACGATCATGCCGCAGTTCGTCGGGCTGACCTTCAATGTCTACAACGGTCACAAGTTCGTTCCCGTCTATGTGACGGAAGAGATGGTCGGTCACAAACTGGGTGAATTCGCGCCGACGCGGACCTTCTATGGTCACGGCGCGGACAAGAAGGCGAAGAGGAAGTAACCGTGGGCAAGGCAAAGAATCCCCGCCGGGTCGCCGAGAACGAGGCCTATGCCGTCGGCACCATGCTGCGCGGCTCGCCGCAGAAGCTCAATCTCGTCGCCCAGACGATCCGCGGTCTGCCGGTCGAGAAGGCGCTCGCGTCTCTCACCTTCAATCGGCGCAAGGCGGCACGCGACGTCAAGAAGGTGCTGGAATCGGCGATCGCCAATGCCGAGAACAATCACAATCTCGACATCGATTCGCTTGTCGTGGCGGAGGCGAGCGTCGGCAAATCGCTGGTGCTGAAACGCTGGCGCGCCCGGGCGCGTGGCCGGGTCGGGCGGATTCTCAAGCCTTTCAGCCGCATCCGCATCGTCGTGCGCGAAGTTCAGGAGAACTAGGTCATGGGTCAGAAGGTCAATCCCATCGGGCTCAGGCTCGGCATCAATCGCACCTGGGATTCGCGCTGGTATGCGGACGGGCCGGAATACGCCCGCCAGCTCCAGGAGGATCTCGAGATCCACAAGTACCTGGAAAAGCGTCTCAAGCAGGCGGCTGTCAGCAAGGTCGTCATCGAGCGGCTGGCGAAGAAGCCTCGGGTCACCGTCTATTCCGCGCGTCCCGGCGTGGTGATCGGCAAGAAGGGTGCCGACATCGAACAGCTTCGCCAGGAGCTGAGGAAGATGACCGGCGAGGACACGGCGCTCAACATCGTCGAGATCCGCAAGCCCGAGGTCGATGCACGACTGATTGCCGAGGGCATCGCCCAGCAGCTCGAACGGCGGGTTTCCTTCCGGCGGGCGATGAAGCGCGCGGTACAGGGCGCGATGCGTCTTGGTGCGCGCGGCATCCGGGTCAATGTCGGCGGCCGCCTCGGCGGTGCCGAGATCGCCCGCACCGAATGGTATCGTGAGGGCCGCGTGCCGCTGCATACGCTGCGTGCCGACATCGACTACGGTATTGCGGTGGCGCGCACCGCCTACGGTGTCATCGGCATCAAGGTCTGGGTCTTCAAGGGCGAAGTGATGGAGCATGATCCAACTGCCCACGATCGCCGGATGACGGAGCTGCAGACCGCCGGAGCCGGCGGCCGGCGTTGAGCCGGGCTTTCAGGATCAACGGACGAAGCACAATCGAGGACAGGGCGCGATGCTGCAACCGAAACGCACCAAATTCCGCAAGGCGCACAAGGGCCGGATTCACGGCCTCGCCAAGGGCGGGACGGAACTCAATTTCGGCGCCTTCGGCCTGAAGGCGACCGAGCCGGGCCGGATCACCGCCCGCCAGATCGAGGCGGCGCGTCGCGCCATGACGCGTCACATCAAGCGTGCCGGCAAGGTCTGGATCCGCATCTTTCCGGACGTGCCGGTGTCGAAAAAGCCGACCGAGGTGCGGATGGGCAAGGGCAAGGGCTCGCCCGAATTCTGGGCGGCGCGGGTCAAGCCCGGACGGATCATGTTCGAGATGGACGGTGTGCCGGAAGAGCTTGCTCGCGGCGCCTTCGAGCGCGCGGCGGCGAAACTGCCGATCGGCACCAAGATCGTCACCCGTCGCCTCTAGGCGGCCGGGCGGGGCGCTCCGATGGGCGGTCCCGGCAAGCGAAGGAGCGAAAGAGATGAAAGCGGCCGATCTGCGGGTCAAGACGTTGGACGAACTGGTCTCGCTATTGCGTGATCTGAAGAAGGAGCAGTTCAACCTGCGCTTCCGTCAGGCCTCGGGGCAGCTCGAGGATACGGCGCGGATTCGCACCGTGCGGCGGGACATCGCCCGTATCCAGACGATACTGAACGAGAAGAGGCGCGCCGGCGAAAAGGCCGCCTGACCGGCGGACATGCGCCTCGCTCGGGTGAGACAGGGAAACACGGAACATGCCGAAACGCATTCTTCAGGGCACGGTGGTCAGCGACCGCAATGACAAGACGGTGGTCGTGATCGTGGAACGACGCTTCAAGCATCCGCTGCTTGGCAAGATCGTCCGCCGTTCGAAGAAGTACCATGCCCATGACGAAACGAACGAATGGAAGGTGGGCGACAAGGTCCGGATCGAGGAATGTCGCCCGATCTCCAGAAAGAAGAGCTGGAGAGTGGTCGGCGGCGAACACGTCCAACAGATCTGATCGGCTCGCGCGCGTCGGCCGTTGAAGACCGCGCACCGAAGAACGGCTCATCACCGGGGAAGCGAAACCGCACCTCGGGCGGTGTCAGGAACGAAGGGTAGCAAGTCATGATCCAGATGCAGACGAACCTCGACGTCGCCGACAATTCCGGCGCCAGGAGGGTGCAGTGCATCAAGGTGCTCGGCGGCACCGGCCGCCGGACCGCCGGTGTCGGCGATATCATCGTCGTCTCGGTCAAGGAGGCCAATCCGCGCGGCCGCGTCAAGAAGGGCGAGGTGCACCGCGCCGTTGTCGTGCGCACCGCCAAGGACATTCGCCGGCCGGACGGAACAGTGATCCGCTTCGACCGCAATGCGGCGGTGCTGATCAACAAGCAGGGCGAGCCGATCGGCACTCGCATCTTCGGCCCCGTTGTGCGCGAGCTTCGGGCGGCCAATCAGATGAAGATCATTTCGCTAGCTCCGGAGGTGCTCTGATGGCTGCGAAACTGAAAAAGGGCGACAAGGTCGTGGTCATCGCCGGTCGCGACAAGGGCAAGCGGGGCGAGATCTTGCAGGTCTTCCCGAAGAAGGGCCGTGCAATCGTCTCGGGCGTCAATCTTGTCAAGAAGCATCAGAAGCCGACCCCGCAGCAGCAGGGTGGCATCATTCAGAAGGAAGCCCCGATCCATCTTTCGAACCTGATGCTCGAGGACCCGAAGGACGGCAGCCCGACGCGGGTCGGTTTTACCGTCAACAAGGAAGGACGCAAGGTGCGCGTCGCCAGGAAATCCGGCGAGGTCGTCGATGGCTGAAGAAAAGAAGCAGATGCAGATCGAGAATTACGAGCCGCGCCTGAAGCGTCTCTATGAAGAAGAGGTGCGCGCCAAACTTCGTGAAAAGTTCGGCTACGAGAATCCGATGCAGGTGCCGCGGCTGGAAAAGATCGTCATCAATGTCGGTGTCGGCGACGCTGTCCAGGATTCCAAGCGGATCCGCAAGGTGGTCGAGGAAATCGCACAGATCGCCGGCCAGCGGCCGGTGGTGACGCGGGCGAAGAAGTCGATTGCCGGCTTCAAGCTGCGCGAAGGCATGCCGATCGGCGTCAAGGTGACGCTCCGGCGCCATAAGATGTACGAGTTTCTCGATCGACTGATCACCATCGCCCTGCCACGCGTGCGCGACTTTCGCGGGGTCAGCCCGAAGAGCTTCGACGGGCGCGGCAATTTCGCGATGGGACTGAAGGAGCAGATCGTCTTTCCCGAGATCGACTATGACTCGGTCGAGACGGTCCGCGGCATGGACATCATCGTCTGCACGACGGCAAAGACCGACGAGGAAGCCCGCGAGCTGCTGCGCGGTTTCCAGATGCCGTTTCGCAACAACTGAGCCGAACAGGTAGGGAAGCATGGCTAAGAAGAGTGCCATCGAGAAGAACAAGCGTCGCATGCGTCTGGCGCAGAAGTATGCGGCTCGTCGCGCGCGCCTGAAGGCGATTTCGGAAGACCGGTCGCTGCCCGAGGAGGAGCGTTTCCTCGCCCGCCTAAAGCTCGCCGAACTGCCGCGTAACGCGTCGCCGACGCGGATCCGCAACCGCTGTGAGCTGACCGGGCGCCCGCGCGGTTATTATCGCAAGTTCCGGTTGTCGCGCATCGCCCTGCGCGAGCTGGCCTCTTTCGGCCGGCTGCCGGGTGTCACCAAGTCGAGCTGGTAGGAGGGCCGCCCCATGATGACCGATCCCCTGGGCGACATGCTCACCCGGATCCGCAATGGGCTTCAGGCGCGCAAGGAGACGATCCGCGCGCCGGCCTCGAAGCAGCGTGAGCGGGTTCTCGACGTTCTTCAGCGCGAGGGATTCATCCTCGGCTATGAGCGGGTGGAACTCGATAACAACAAGGCCGAACTGGAGATTCGCCTCAAGTACCATGAAGGCGAGCCGGTGATCCGTTCGATCGAGCGGGTTTCGCGCCCCGGCCGGCGCATCTATTCGGGCGTCAAGGATCTGCCGCGGGTCGCCAATGGCCTCGGCATCTCGATCGTCTCGACCCCGAAGGGGGTGCTTTCGGATGCCGAAGCCCGCAAGGAAAATGTCGGCGGTGAGGTGATCTGCAAGGTCTTCTGATGACGACGCCAGTCGTCGGCGTGGTCATCCGCGCCTGCCGGCAGGGCGAAGCAGGACAAGGGAAGAGAAGAACAATGTCGCGTATCGGCAAGAAGCCCATCCCGATCCCCGGCGGCGTCACCGTCACCATCGGCGACGGACGGGTGACGGCGAAGGGCCCGAAGGGCGAGCTCTCGATGACCCCGGTCAAGGAGGTCGAGGTAACCCGTGAAGGTGACGAGATTCTCGTCCGGCCGGTCGAGGATACGCTAAAGGCCCGCGCCATGTGGGGCATGCAGCGCACGCTCGTCGCCAATCTCGTGGACGGGGTCACCAAGGGTTTCGAGAAGAAGCTGCAGATCATCGGTGTCGGCTATCGTGCTCAGTTGCAGGGCAGGACGCTAAAGCTTCAGCTCGGCTTCAGTCACGATGTCGAATATCCGGTGCCCGAGGGCATCAAGATCGAAACCCCCGACCAGACGACCATTGTCGTCTCGGGCAGCGACAAGCAGAAGGTGGGTCAGGTGGCGGCCGAGATCCGGGCCTGGCGTCCGCCCGAACCCTATAAGGGCAAGGGCGTGCGCTACGCGGACGAATATGTTTTCCGCAAGGAAGGCAAGAAGAAGTAAGGGAAGCGGCTCAGATGGCAAGCAACAAGGATCTCTTCGAGCGGCGGCGCCGGCGGGCGCGCTATCGTCTGCGCCAGCGGGCGAATGGCCGTCCGCGGCTGTCGATTCATCGCTCGTCCCAGCACATCTATGCCCAGATCATCGATGACGAGGCGGGGCGTACCCTTGCTGCCGCCTCCACCCTCGACAAGGATCTGCGGGGCAAGGTCGGCTGCACCGTCGATGGCGCGAAGGCGGTCGGCAAGCTGATCGCCGAACGGGCGAAGGCGGCCGGGGTCGAGAAGGTGGTCTTCGACCGTGGCGGTTTCATCTACCACGGGCGCGTCAAGGCTCTCGCCGAGGCGGCGCGAGAAGGCGGGCTGGATTTCTAGGATGTCGCAAAGCACGCGGCTTTTGAACGAGAGGAAACGGTGATGGCACGGCCTCAGCGGGCAGATCGCGAAGACAGCGAACTGATCGAGAAACTGGTCCACATCAATCGCGTGGCCAAGGTGGTGAAGGGTGGTCGGCGTTTCGGCTTCGCCGCCCTCGTCGTCGTTGGCGACGGCAAGGGTCGGGTCGGCTTCGGCCATGGCAAAGCACGCGAGGTCCCCGAAGCGATCCGCAAGGCGACGGAAGCCGCGAAGAAGTCGATGGTGCGGGTTCCTCTGCGCGAGGGCCGTACGCTCCACCATGACATTCACGGCCGCCATGGGGCGGGCAAGGTGATCGTGCGTTCGGCGGTGCCGGGTACCGGAATTATCGCTGGCGGTCCGATGCGCGCGGTGTTCGAGGCGCTCGGCATTCAGGACGTGGTGGCCAAGTCGCTGGGATCTTCCAATCCCTATAATATGGTGCGCGCCACTTTCGATGCCCTCAAGCGGCAGATGAGCCCGCGTCAGGTGGCCTCGCGCCGTGGGCTGAAGGTCGGCGATATCGTTGCACGGCGCGCCGCGGTCGAAGGCGGCGGTGGTCTGGCGAACGGGGAGAATGCGTGATGGCGAAGAAGGTGAAGCGGATCCGGGTCACCCAGATCGGCAGCCCGATCCGGCGGCCGAAGGATCAGCGGGCAACGCTGGTCGGCCTCGGACTCAACAAGATGCATCGCACCCGCGAACTGGAAGACACGCCATCGGTGCGCGGCATGATCGAAAAGGTAAGGCATCTGATTCGCGTCGAGGAAGTCTGATCCGTCCGGCGCACAAGGCGCCACGGGCGTGGTCTGCTTGACGAAGAACATCATTCGAGAGCGCTTTGAGGAAGAG
>RFIU01000271.1 GCA_003695555.1 Alphaproteobacteria bacterium | reverse complement strand
TCCTCGGACGTCGCCAGCCGCGTAGAGCCGTCGATCGAGATTCCGTTGTCGTCCCACAGCACGATCAACCGGTTGAGCCTGAGATGGCCGGCCAGTGCCGCCGCCTCGTGGCTGATGCCCTCCATCAGGTCGCCGTCGGAGGCGATGACGAAGGTGCGATGGTCGCAGATTTCCGGATTGCGGGCGGCCTCCAGCCGTTCGGCGATCGCCATGCCGACCGCGGTCGCGATTCCCTGGCCAAGGGGGCCGGTCGTCGTCTCGATCCCCGGCAGCTCGCCATATTCGGGGTGGCCGGCACAGGGACTGCCGAGCTGACGGAAATTGCGGATGTCCTCCATCGTCGGCCGCGCATAGCCGGTCAGATGAAGCAGCGCATAGAGCAGCATCGAACCATGACCGGCTGACAGCACGAAGCGGTCGCGATCCGGCCATTCGGGATGACGAGGGTCGAAGCGCAGAAAATGCCGCCACAGGACGGTCGCGACATCGGCCATGCCCATCGGCATGCCGGGGTGGCCCGATTTCGCCCGCTCGACGGCATCCATGGCGAGCGCGCGGATCGCATTGGCCATCTCGCGGTGGCCGATGTCTTCACCGCCACCCGCCTCGCTGGTTGAGCCTTGTTCTGTCTGCTGGCTGGGTTCGTCGGTCATGATGTGCGTTTCCTCGAACGGCGCGATGGTGAAAGTGCGCGGTTGATCCCGGCGAAATCGGGCTGCACAATGCCGTCAAGGTGAAATCGAGGTCAAGGTGGATCGATGGCGAGGGCGCGCAAGGGCGGGGACAAAAGTGCCGCGAGCCCGTTGAAGAAGGCCGAGGAGGCGTTCGATAAGGCGCTCGCCCGACTTGAGGAAGAGGTGCACGCCGCCCACGAGCGCGAGGCAGGGCTCGCTCGCCGGCTTGCGGAAACGGAAGCGAAACTGCGTGCCGAACGGGCGGAATGGGAGCGGCGCATCGGTGCGCTCGAGGCCGAGAATGCCGCCTTGCGGCGACGCGAAGAGGTCGCTCGCATGGAGATCGACCGGCTGATCGCCGATCTCGAGGAACGGCTTGCCGGCGCGGCTGTCGCGCAAACCGAAGGCGAATGATGCCGTCGATGCCGGAAAGGGTCAGAAAGCCATGGGCGAAGTGACGGTTACCGTGCACGGAAATCAGTATCGCCTTGCCTGCCGTGACGGTGATGAAAAACGCATCGAGGGACTTGCCGCCGACATCGATCGTCGCGCGCACGAAATCAGCCGACAGCTTGGCGCACAGGGAGAGGCGCGACTGATGCTGCTCGTCGCCCTGCTGCTCGCCGATGAGCTTGCCGATCTGCGCGAGGGGGCGGGCCAGGTCGGCGAGGAAGAAGCCGCCCGCCCGCTGGTCGCGGCCGCCGAACGGATCGAAGCAACTGCCCGCACTCTTGCAGGCGGCGACGAGCGCGCCTAGGTAGAGCCGAGCGGCGGTCGCTGTCCGGTGCGTGGCCAAACGGTCATTTCCCCGGGGCGATAGGTCCTTTGAAGGGAGCCGTCCCTGGTCGGGCCCTGGCCCGGCACACATGGCGCCCACCTGGTGTTTCGGCACCGGAGGATCTGGACCAACCACGGCCGGTACGGCCCGCCGCGCCATCTTCCCATACGGACACCCGATGAACACAGCCAGCGATCCGACAGCCGAACGCAAGCAGGCCCTTCGCGCCGAAATGCAGGCTCTGCGTGCCCGCCTTGCCCATGAACGTGAGCGGGCGAGTGCTGCGGTTGCTGACCTCGCCCGGCCCCTGATCCTGGACAGCGGGGCCGGGAGGTGCGTCGCCGGCTACATGGCGCTTGCCGAGGAGATCGATCCCCTGCCGCTGATGGAGCAGCTGGCCGAAGCGGGTGCCAAGCTCGCCCTGCCGGTCGTCGAAGGAGCAGGAATGCCGCTCGTCTTCCGACGCTGGCGGCCCGATGACCCCTTGCGCACCGGCCCCTTCGGGATCGCCTGCCCGCTCGATACGGCCCCGCTTGCCGAACCCGACTGGCTGCTCGTCCCGCTGCTTGCCTTCGATCGGTGCGGGCATCGGCTGGGCTTCGGCGGAGGCTATTACGATCGCACGCTCGCCCGGCTGCGGGCGCATGCATCAGGGCCGGTGCGCGCGCTTGGCCTCGCCTTCGCGGCACAGGAGCTTGATTCGCTGCCCGTCGGCGCGTACGACGAACCGCTCGACCTGATCGTCACCGAGCGCGAGGTGATCCGTCCCGTGCGCCCGGCCGGTCACGAAGCGGAGGCGAAAGGCGGCTGATGCGGATTCTCTTTCTCGGCGACATTGTCGGGCGCGCCGCCCGCGAAGCGGTGATCGCCGGGCTTCCCGAATGGCGTCGTGACTGGAAGCTCGATTTCGTCGTCGCCAATGGCGAGAATGCGGCCGCCGGTTTCGGCATCACCCGCAAGATCTTCGACGCTCTGCTGGAAGCCGGCGTCGATGTCGTGACCACCGGCAATCATGTCTTCGATCAGAAGGAAACGCTTTCCTTCATCGACGAAACGCCGCGGCTGCTGCGGCCGGTGAATTATCCGGAAGGCACCCCCGGGCGCGGCTTCGGCGTCTTCGAGGCGACCCGCGGCCGCCGCGTGCTGGTGGTGAACGTGATGGGCCGGGTTTTCATGCCCACCCTGGATGACCCCTTTCGTGCCGTCGATGCGGTGCTCAAACGCCACCCGATGCCGGGCACCCTTGCCGCCGCCATCATCGACATGCATGCCGAGGCGACATCCGAGAAGATGGCGATGGGCCACTGGTGCGCGGGGCGGGCGAGTCTCGTCGTCGGCAGTCATTCACACGTGCCGACCGCCGATGCGATGATCCTGGACGGCGGCACCGCCTATCAGACGGATGCCGGCATGTGCGGCGACTATGATTCGGTCATCGGCATGGACAAGGCCGAACCGCTGCGCCGCTTCCTGCATCCCTTTCCCTCGGGCCGGCGTTTCGAGCCGGCGCTCGGCACGCCGACGATCTGCGGTCTCGTCGTCGAGACCGACAGGGATGGACGAGCACTGCGGGTCGATCCCGTGCGCATCGGCGGCCGGCTTCAGGAGACGATCCCCGACTGGCTCTAGCGGGCAGGCGTTGGAGCCGGCCTGCTCCCCTATTCGCCGTGACGCGCCGGCAGGCCTCCGGCACGCAGATCGGCATCGCTGTTGGCGACAAGGAAGGCCGTCGTCGCCCAGGCCGCGACGCTTTGGGCCAGCTGATGCGGGTCGATCTTGTCGAGCGTGTCGTCGGCGGTGTGGTGCAGGTCGAAATAGCGCATTCCGTCCTGATTGAGCCCGATCGCCGGCACACCGGCGCGCGCCAGCACGGAAACGTCCGATCCGCCGAGCGAGTCATTGCCGCCGCGCCCGATCCCGAGCGGGCGCAGCAGATGATGCAGGGCCGCGGCAAAGGGCAACGCCCTACGGCCGATCCCGGTGCTCATCCGCCAGACGCGATCGGCACCGAAGTCGGCTTCCGAGACCATCACATGGCGCGCGATCTCTTTTTCGTGCGCTTTCAGATAGGCACGCGCCCCGACGAGCCCGACCTCTTCCGATCCGAACAGAACGACGCGCAGCGTGCGCCGGGGCCGTCCCTCCTCGGCAACGAGTTTCGCGGCCGCGGTGACGATCGCCACGCCCGCGCCGTCATCGATCGCACCGGTGCCGAGATCCCAGCTGTCGAGATGGGCGCCGAGCAGAACGATCTCTTCCGCTCTGTCGGTGCCAGGTATGTCCGCGACGACATTGCCCGAGCGGGCGAGAAAGCCGGTCTTCGGGGTGAGCGTCAGCTGCACGACGACCGGCTCATCTCCGATCGCCAGCAGACGGGCGAGCTGATCGGCATCCGGATTGGCAAGTGCCGCTGCCGGGATCTTCGCGGCATCGTCGGCATAGCGCATCATGCCGGTGTGCGGCAGGCGGTGCGAATCGGTGCCGACCGAGCGGATCAGCACGGCAACCGCCCCCTTGGCGGCCGCGATACTGGCGCTGCGCACCCGGATCGCCACCGTCTGGCCATAGCTGGAACCATCCTGGGCGCGGAACATCCGCTGATCGACGAAGGCGATGCGCCCCTTCAGACTGTTGGCGGGGGCGGCTTCGAGTTCGGCGAGATCGGCAAAGCGGACGACACTCGCGGTAATGCCGCCGGCCGGCGTCGCGACCGAGCCACCAAGGGCGGTGACCGCCAGCGGCTGCGGCGCGGGTGAAATGATCGCGGCGGCTTCCTCGCCTCGGCGCCAGCCGGGAAGGGGGAATTCCTCGACACTTACGTTCACAAAGCCGAGACGCTTCAGGGTTTCGGCCATCAGGGTACGCGCCCGCTCTTCCGCCGGCGAGCCGGCCAGCCGCGGGCCGATGCGAGTGGTCAAATCGCTGACCAGCCGCCAGGCCAGATCGGAGTGTCGCGCCCGCTCGCGCAAGTCGGCCGCCCGGGCGGCAAGCGCAGGCGCGATCGGCGGTGCGGGCTCGACTGCCTTTGCCGGCGGTTCGTCACCCGGCCTGGCCAGTGCGGGCGGCAGGACCATGGCGAACGCCAGCAGGGCGGTGACAAGGCCGGCAATAGGGAACGGACGGGACATGGGCGACTCCTTGATGCGGCATGGTCTTGGCGGTCGCTATTCCGGCGGATGCGGCATAGCATGGCGAGCCGGATTGGTCTTGCCGGTGCGAGCCTAGAGGGTGCCGGGGGCTTCTGCCAAGGGGCGCGCCACCCCATCTTTGGTTGGTCGCATCGGCTTCACAGCGGGTCCGATAGCCGCTAAGGAGCGCTGCCAGCCGCGCGCAGCACGCGCGATGATCCGTTCAACAGGGAAAGACGAAGCAGCAGATGGTTCAGTACGTCTATCACATGCACGGGGTGAACAAGCACTATCCCGGCGGGCGCCATGTCCTGAAAGACATCAATCTCAATTTCCTGCCCGGCGCCAAGATCGCCGTCATCGGCGTCAATGGTGCGGGCAAGTCGACGCTGCTGCGGATCATGGCGGGCCTTGACACGGAATTCACCGGCGAGGCCTTCGCCGGCAATGGCGTCAAGGTCGGCTATCTGCCGCAGGAACCCGAACTTGATGCCGCGAAGGACGTGCTCGGCAATGTGCTCGACGGGGTGGGCGAGACGAAGGCGCTGCTCGATCGCTTCGAAGCGGTCTCGGCCCGCTTCGCTGAGGTCACGGACGATGACGAGATGAACGCGCTGATCGCCGAACAGGCGGAGCTTCAGGAGCAGATCGACGCCCTAGACGCCTGGGATCTGATGGGCCGTGTCGAGCAGGCGATGGATGCGCTGCGCTGTCCGCCGGGCGATGGCGAAGTCGCGACGCTTTCGGGCGGTGAGCGCCGACGTGTCGCGCTCTGCCGGCTGCTGCTCGCCAAGCCCGACCTGCTGCTGCTCGATGAGCCGACCAATCATCTGGACGCCGAATCGGTCGCCTGGCTCGAACAGCATCTGCAGGACTATCCCGGCACCGTCGTGCTGGTCACCCATGATCGCTATTTTCTCGACCATGTTGTCGGATGGGTGCTCGAGCTCGACCGTGGTCGCGGCATTCCGTTCGAGGGCAATTATTCCGCCTGGCTGGAGGCGCGTGCCGAGCGGCTTGCGCTTGAGGAACGGGCGGAGGCCGCGCGGGTCAAGGCGATGCAGCGCGAACTGGAATGGATCCGCTCAGCGCCGAAGGCCCGGCAGGCGAAGTCGAAGGCGCGCATCCGTTCCTATGACGAGCTGATGAAGCGTCAGCGCGAGCGGCTTTCCGGCCCGGCGCAGATCCGCATTCCGCCGGCCCCGCGGCTCGGCGATCTGGTGATCGAGGCGCGCGGACTTGCCAAGGGCTTCGGCGACCGTCTGCTGTTCGAGGATCTCTCCTTCTCGCTGCCCCCCGGCGGCATCGTCGGCGTCATCGGTCCGAACGGCGCCGGCAAGACGACGCTGTTCCGGCTGATCACCGGGCAGGAGAAGCCCGACGCCGGCGAGATCCGCATCGGCGAGACGGTGAAGCTCGGCTATGTCGATCAGTCGCGCGACAGTCTCGATCCCGAACATACGGTCTGGGAGGAAATCGCCGACGGCGAGGACGTCTTCCATTTCGG
>RFIU01000004.1 GCA_003695555.1 Alphaproteobacteria bacterium | reverse complement strand
GCGGGGGTGCATCCCTCTTCTTCATCGCCGAGGCTGCCCTTTCTCCGGCCGCACGCCGGGTCGCCGCCCGCGCCAGCGCCAGCCAGACATCAAGCGTCAGATCCGCGCGCCGTGCGATTTCGAGATGGTGAGCAGGACTCGTACGCATCACCAGCTCGCACAATTCCCTGGTGCTGAAGACCCCCTCACGAAGCAGCGGTCCGGAAATCGAAGGTTCGTCGCGGGCCATCAAAAGGGCAAGATCCCTCGGAGGGTCGGGCAGAGCGAGCAGATCGGCGACCAGTGCCGAGCGCACCTCTCGCGAAACGGCAGGAAGCAGCTCGCCGAGCAGGCGCAGCAGATGGGCACGGCGCTCGGGATGGTCCCCGGCCTCGCCGGCCAGCAACCGCTCGGCAAGGGTCGTGAACAGCGTACTGCGTTCCTCTGCACCTGCCACTGCCGGCTCCGCTCCCGCCCCTGCGCCCTTCACCCTTCGTATCACCCTGCTCTTCACGTTCCGCCCCTGGTCATGGACGACTGCGTGTCGCTCGTCCCGCCGAGGGGCGAACGTGCAAACCGGTCCTGGCGATGAACGTCTTTCTCGTCCCCAAGACAGCCACCGCCTTTCCTGCGCCCCCGAAACAGGATCCGTACAGGCGGAATCTCCGAAGGTAACCACTCGCGCCTTCTGGATTACCCGAAAGCCGCCCCTCTCGCAATGGGCTGAAGCGCAGCTCTACTACCTTGGCAAGATCATGGCGATAGCTTATAATATTATTATTCCTCATCATGGTAACCACAAACGATTCGGGAAACCGGACCAATCGGGAGCGATGGCCAATGGCGAGACCCAAACTCGACGCCGTGGACATGAAGATCCTTGCTACCCTCCAGAACGAGGGGAGAATCACCAATGTCGATCTTGCCGAACGGGTCGGCATCACCGCGCCGCCATGTCTGCGCCGGGTGCGCGCGCTGGAAGAGGCAGGCTACATCCGCGGCTATCATGCCGATATCGATCAGGAAATGCTCGGCTACGGGATCACGGTATTCGCCATGGTCTCGCTCAAGAGTCAGGCGGAAACCGATCTCCAGAACTTCGAGCGCAAGGTCGCCGACTGGCCGCTGGTTAGAGAATGCTACATGCTCAATGGCGAGATCGACTTCATCCTAAAGATCGTCGCGCGGGATCTGGCGGAATTCCAGCGTTTTCTCACTACCCAGCTGACGCCGGCGGAAAACGTCGAGAACGTCAAGACTTCTCTCACCATCCGCTGCTCGAAGCGTCTGCCTGGCGTGCCGATCTCGCTGGAAAACGAAGCGGTCGCCTGAAGTCGGTCGCGACCCGCTCTGCCACGAGAAGCCGGGAATGGTGAGTGTTTCCCATTCCCGCGCACACAAAAGACGGGGCAGGAAGCGACGAATCGCCCGAAACGGGTGGGATCCTCGTTCCGTTCCCATCCTGAGACAGCAATCCGCCCGCCTTCTCCATCTAAAAGCGCAGAATCAGAAAATTCCCCATCAGTTCTCTGTCGGAAATTATGCTTCCCTTTCCAGGGCAAGAAGCGCAACATTCGTTCGATAATTAAAATCGATTCCTTTCGATCAGGCCCCGTTAAGATTTTAGGTTCAGCTTTACACAAAGTGTTAAGGTTTTGCCGGCGGGATACCGGCCACCAACAAGAATTTCGACCGGACCGCTCAGCAGGCCGGCATTCGGACAGGGGACGGCCCGTCAGCAGGCGCCCCTGCCGGCACGCAGCACCGAGGGGGCGAGGGATACGCAAGGCGCATGATACCGAAGGATTTCACCAGCCTTCCGACCTGGCGACGGGCGCAGATCGAAAAGATCGCGCTGGCCCGCAAGGTCGGTGCGTTCCTGAACGAATCCGACCGCCCGCCGGAAGAACGCGAAGTGGTGGCCGGCGTTGCGATGAAGCTTGCCGAAGACATCAGCATGGAAGTCCGGCAGACGCTCGCCTTCGAAATCCGCCGGGCTCACGATCTGCCCAAAGCGCTTGCCCAACGGATCGCCCGCGATGTCGAAGACGTCTCCAGCCCGTTTCTGGAACAGACGGAGGTTTTCTCACCGGAAGAGCTTGCCGAGCTCGCGCGTGAGCTTCAGGAACATGCCCGTATCGCCATCGCCAGACGCCATCATGTTCCCTCGGTGGTGGCGGTGGCCATCGCGCAGGCCGGCGGAGAACGTTCCGTCACCTTCCTGCTACGCAATCCGGGAGCAGAAATGGGTGAGGCCAGCAGCATCGTTCTGGACCGTTTTCATCACCATCGGGCGATGATGGACATGCTCGCCCGCCGCCCTGATTTTCCCGTCGAACTGATCGCACGGATCATCGACCGGGTGAGCGAGGCGGCACGCCGCGAACTCGTCGATCGCTATGGTGTCTCGGAGAAGCTCGCCGGAGAAGCCGCCGGCCTTGCCGAAGCCGAAAGTCTCGTCCGCTGGATTCTGCATGCCACCCATGGTGCACTTAATGACTACATCCGCCAGAAGGAGGCGCTCGGCGCGCTGACTGACCGCCTGCTCGTCGAACTGACGCGTCGCGGCGGCATGCGCCTGATGATCAGCTATCTGGTCCATCTGACGGGCCTCGACCTCGAGGCGGTGGACAAGATCATCCGTCATGGACGCGATGAGCACATCCGAAAGCTGCTGCGCCGTGCCGGATTTCGCAATGGTCGATGCGAGCGGTTCCTTCTTGCCATTCATGAGGGACTGGAGAGCGAACGGCAGCGACTTGCCGCCGAATCGCACGAAGGATCCCCGCCGGCCGCCCCGGCAGACGATGGCGCCGCTGGTGTAACTGGTGATGCCGACGATGCTGGTGAAACTGGTGATGCCGGCGATGCTGGCAAGACCGGCGATGAGGGGGCCTAAGGCTCGCGCTCTCCCCTTTTTCTCTCGCAGATCCAGTGGAACCATGCGGGTCAAGATGATGGGATCCGCGATATCTATCTTCGCGGATATCAGCGCAGCGCCGTCCAGACCCGCTCGGAAGGCGTACCGGCGCGCGGATTCGTGGGACGCCATCCGCTGTGCAGCCACCATGCCTGCTCATTGATCGAATAGACCGGTCGATAATGATGGATCCGTCTCGCCTCGACGATGCGGGGGGTCTGGTTGTCGAGGATGTAGATCTCGCCGTCAAGCCGTACAGCCAGCACCGCATGATCGACCTTGAGATTGCGGTCCTCGAGCACGACGATTCGCATCGCCGCCGGATCGAACCCGAGAGATTTCAGCGCCAGGTATTTGGCGATCGCATAGTCTTCACAATCGCCGTCCTTGCGCAGAAACTCGATCGGCGTCGCCCAGTAGTCCGCCACCCCCCAGTTCACCGGGTCGATGATATAGGGAGCGCGATTGAGATAGGCATTCACCCTGGCCAGCTGTTCACGCGGCTGAAGTCCTTGGATCGAGTCGAGAAAACGCTGCCAGCGTGCCTGCGAACAGGAGGTGCTTGCCGGGCCGAGCCCCTTCCTGTCGACCTGCCTCATGCTTCCCGCCTGGGCGCGCCTTGCCCGTGCCAGCGCGACGAGAGCGGCAAAGGATCGCCGGTTCGGCCCGCTTGCCTCGTGAGCCGCGGATGAAGCGGGGTCAGCGCCGCGGCACTCGCTCGCGAATCGGGCCGTACGGCGCAGCTGCTCGCGGTGATAGCGCTCATACATGCCGTTCCATTTGGCGAAGGCGGCCATCCGGGTGCTGTGAATCTCGCGCGTTCCCCAAAGATGCCATGGCTTGTCGGCATCATCGGCATGAGGGACGGGCGCGTGCCTCACCGCGTCATGCGTCTTGTCGCTCCCGGCCGAAGCAGACAGCGGGAAGGCCAGGATGGTCAGCGCCGCCAGCATCGCGCAGCGCATGGCGAATCGGAACGATACGGAACCCTTCCCTGCCCGTCGCAAGGAAATGGAGGGAGGAAAGGCCGGACGATGCCGGGAATCCTGTATCATCACTTGGCTTTCATTCATTGTCATGCGAGCCACCGAAACATGCGGCTTCCTGCTCGCCCGGCACCAATGGCGGTGGCTTGATGAATGCCTTTCCCGTGCAAGTTATCGCTGACGCGTTAAAAGCCTCTTAAAGTTCTTGGATTAGTCAGAAGGAGCAAAGGAAGGCCGAAGGGCCGGCTGGCGGGGGAATCTTCCAGCGCCGATGCCTGCCGGGTCGTGTTCATTCACCAATGCCGACGAGATGGAAAGAAACCAGAAACAGATGACGGATCCGCACGCACCATCGAAACGCTCCGCCCTGCTGTCGGGGAAACCATCTTCACCGCGCGTCCGCCTGATGGTCGCCGGAGTATTCGGTCTTGTTTTCATCGCTCTCGGCGCCGCGATCTTCGCGGCTGTCGGACTGGCGGAGCGCGAAAGCGAGCGGGCGATGACGCAATGGCGGCTCAATCTCAGCCTGGTTGCTCAGAACCGGGCGGAAGCGGTCGGAGAATGGGTCGCAAAACGCACGCGGGCGATAACGCAAGTCGCCGACAACCCTTCGATCCGGCTGCTTCTTACTCTCGCCGACGAGTCCGGAGCAGGCGGGCAGGCGGCAAAGGACGCGACGTCCAGCGACCCGCTTGCCGAAGCCGGTCCTGAACGCGACTATGCCCGCACCCTGCTGGTGGTGGCGGCCGAACAGGGTGGACTGGTGACCGGCAGTCAGTCGGTCGCGGCCAATCTGCCCGGCCAGCCCGGCGGCCTGATGCTGGTCGATCGTGCGGCACGCCCGGTGATCGGCACCGGCATCTGGCCCGAAGGCCTTACCCGTCCGGCGGCCCCCGACCTGCATGCGGGCCCGCCGCGCCTTCTTCTTCAGGAAGATCACGCCTGGCTGCTGCTGATCCGGCCGGTGAAGGGAATCCAGGACCCGGATACTGCCGACCCGCGCGGCTGGGTAGTCGGCTGGACGCCTCTTGACGACCGCCTTGCCGCCTATCTTCGCCATGGGGACGGAAATGCCGGCGAAGGGGCCGAAAGCTATCTGGTGGCCAGAACGGAATCCGGCGAACTGCGTCATCTGACCCCGCTTGCCCAGCAGGCCATCGAACGGCCCGCGACCCTTTTTCTGCCCGACCCGGCAGCCGACTTCGCCAGCCGGCATCCCGGCGAAATGGCCAAGAAGAAGAATTATGCCGGCCGCGACGTCCTGGTGGTCGGACAGAAGGTGCCGAAGGTTCCGGACTGGACGGTCGTGCGCACCGTCGATGCCAGTTTCGCGCTCGCCGGGGTGAGGGGGCAGCGCAACCAGGTGATCGTCTTCGCCATTCTGCTGGCGGCAGTCGTCGCCGCGCTAGTCCTGCTCGTCTGGCGCCACGGGGTATCCGTCCGTCTGGCCTCGGCCAATGCGGCACAGCGCTCGCTGGCCGAACGGCTGCGTCGCCAGAGCCGCTTCCTCGAGGCCGTGACCGATGGCCAGCCGACCGAGATCCTGGCCCTCGACAACAATGGCCGCATCCAGTTCGTCAACCAGCGTCTGAGTGAGGAGATCGGTGCCGATCGCGAGGAGCTGATCGGCAAGCCGGTCGAGGCGGCACTCGGCGCCCATTCCGGCCGCAGCCTGCGCCTGCTCGCCGAAGCCACCCGCGACGAGGGGCCGCTGCAGGACACGCTCGAAACAGAGGATGCCGATGGTGAACGGCGGCTCTTCGTCATCAATGCGATCCCGCTCAAGGCCGGGGAAGCGCATGAGGACGAGCTCGTCCTGCTGGTCCGTGAAGAGGTCACCGCCTTCGTCGAGGAGCGAGAACGGCGCGAACGGACCCTCAAGCGCCTGGTCGGCACCCTCGCCACGCTGATCGACGCTCGCGACCCCTTTGCCGCCCGCCAGTCCGAACGTGTCGTCGATGTCGCGACCAGCCTCGGCCATGGCCTCAACCTGACCCTGCGCGAAATGGAGGCGATCGAGATCGCGGGACGACTGATGAACATCGGCAAGATGCTGGTGCCGCGCGAAATCCTTATCAAGGAAGGCCGGCTAACTCCGGAAGAGCTGAAACTGGTGCGCGACAGCCTCAAGCGCAGCGCCGATCTGCTCACCGGTGTCGAATTCGACGGTCCCGTCGTCGAGACGCTGAAACAGATCCAGGCACGGGTGGACGGGACGGGCGATCCGCCGCTGCAGGGCAGCGACATCCTGATGACCGCCCGCATTCTGGCCGTCGCCAATGCCTTCGTCGCGATGGTATCGCCACGCGCCCATCGCGCGGGCCTGTCGATCGACGAGGCGCTGGCCGAGCTTCAGAAGGAAGCGGGGACCCGGTTTGATCGCGGTGTCGTTGCCGCTCTCGCCCATCAGATCGAGAATCTCGACGGACGGCGTCGCTGGGCAAAATTCTCGCAAAGCCCCGAAGAGGCCGTCCCGACCGCCGACTGAGACGGCCTGATTCCGGATCAGGACGATGGCGCTGGTCGCTCGCCGACCTTCGCCAGCATCGCCTCCGCCTGACGGATCGAGGCGAGGTCGATCAGCTTGCCGTCGAGCGCCACGGCCCCCTGCCCCTTGGCCTTGGCCTCCTCCATCGCCGCGACGATCCTGCGTGCCTTGTCGAGTTCTTCCTCGCTCGGGCTGAACAGCTCGTTGCACAGCGGCACCTGGCTCGGGTGGATCGCCCACTTGCCTTCGCAGCCCAGCACCATGGCGCGATTGGCATGCCAGCGAAATCCGTCCGGATCCGAGAAATCGCCGAAGGGGCCGTCGATGGGGCGCAGACCATGGGCGCGCGCGGCGACCACCAGCCGCATCACCGCATAATGCCACATGTCGCCCCAATGCAGCTCTCGCCGGCCGGCGTCGTCCGGGTCGGTCAGCACCGCATAGCGCGGGTTCGGGCCGCCGATCTGGGTGGTATCGGCCTTGACCGAAGCGGCGAAGTCGGCGGCGCCGAAGTGCAGGCTCTCATTGCGCGGGCTGGCACCGGCGATGGCATCGATGTTCATCATCCCGAGCGCCGATTCGATGATCAGTTCGAAGCCGATGCGCTTGCGCCGACCCGCCGCCATTTCGACCTGGCTGACCAGCATGTCCACCGCATAGACGTCTGCGGCAACCCCGACCTTAGGGATCATGATGAGGTCGAGCCGTTCGCCGCCCTGCTCGATCACCTCGATGATGTCGCGATAGGCATGCGGCGTATCGAGACCATTGATCCGTACCGAAACCGTCTTGTCGCCCCAGTCGATATCGTTTAGCGCGGCAATGACATTGCGGCGCGCTTCGTCCTTCTTGTCGGGGGCGACCGAATCCTCGAGGTCCAGGAAGACGACGTCGGCATCCGAAGCGGCCGCCTTTTCCAGAAATCGGGGATTCGACCCTGGGACCGCCAGTTCCGAACGGTTGGCACGCGGCGGTGCCTGGTTGACGCGGGTATGGCTCATCGATGACTGCTCCTCAACTGATGCCGATCCGGACCGCGCGCCTCCTCCCCTTGTCTCGATCATTGATGTTGCGGCGCACAATTCGCATCCTATGGAGCATCGTCGGCCTTGACAAGAAAACAGTCGAAACCGGCGGTCCGAAGCGCCAGACAGCGGCGTTCACCCGCCGATCTACCGATGAAGGGGCCGATCTGCAGGCGATAGAGCACACCGCGTTCCCCGAGGTCGGAACGTACGATCCAGTGTTCCAGCCCCTCGACCAGATCCGGCGCCCGCCGGCGAAGATCCCGCCAGACGTTTTCGACCGCCGTACGATCGGCGAGGGCGACGATCTGAAGCCGCCAGATCGCGGAATCGGATGCCGGCGGATCGTCACTGCCGAACGCCGCATGCCGACGGGCCAGTTCGGCACGCTCGGCCGGCGAGAGTGCGGCTCGCATCCGCTCCAGCATGTCCTTCGCCTGCGGCAACTGATCGGCGGCACGGGTCATCCAGACGACCGCCAGAATCGGGTCGCGGGCAAGTCCATCCCCGTTCCAATAGCGCAGAGCAAGACGATAGGCCGCCCGCGGTTCGCCCGCGCGTGCCGCCACCGCAAGCCAGCGGATCGCTTCCAGCCGGGTCGTCCCGTCGTCTTCACGCGCACGCTCTTCCAGCAACAGCGCGAGACGATAGGCGGCATGCGCTTCGCCGGCCTTCGCGGCACGGGTCAACAGCTCCTGCGCGCGCGCCGGATCATGCGGCAGTCCGCCCTCGCCCTTCAGATACAGTGTCGCAAGATCATAGAGCGCACGAGGTTCCCCGCTCTCGGCAAGTCGTTCCCAGATCCGCCGCGCGCGCACCGCCTCGCCTGCACGATAATAGGCGGCGGCCGCCGCGAGCAGGGTGTCGGCATCCGCAGCCTGCTCTCGCGTCGGCGAGGCGGGGAGCCGATTCTCCTGCGCGTCCTGCTGGCGTGACGGCATCGCCTCCTGCGCCCGGCCGGCGGCGAGATCCGTCGCAAGCAACCCGGCACAGGCGACGCTCACTGCCCAAGGCCCCCGCAGCCACGAGCGGCGATCGCTGCAATTCGATACGTCTTTGCGCAAAGTTCGATCCGCCATTTTACCTCGACTTAAAGACCACCGCGTCAGAGTGCGCAATGAACGGGCGTGTCCCAGAATGCGCGCCTTGCCACCTTCGGGCAAGAAGAAGGGGCACCGATCAAGGCACGAGGAAGATGGATGAAGGCTGAACGCGTGACGAGCGAAACGATTTCCTTCGCCCGGCGGCTGCGCGCCACCGGTGCGGGCCTGACCGCACTGGCGCTGGCAGCCTGTGCCCACAGCCCGGTGGACGGTCGCGGGCAGGCGTCTGGTGGCGCGCTCGAAGCGGCAGGCAACCCTTCCATTCCCGCATCCGCCACGCCTTCCTCGTCCGGCGCGCTGCTGCGACTGGCCGATCGTCTGCTCGCCGATGACGCGCCGGCGGCGGCCCTGGCTCTTTATCGCGAGGCCTGGGCGGCCGGGGGCAAGGATGAGAAGGCGCTGTCCGGCATCGGCCGCGCCCAGCTTGCGTTAGGTCGCCCCGAGCTTGCCATCGATACGCTCTCACGCGCCGTCGGCATGCCGGGAGCTTCCGGCCGGACCTGGCGGGCCTATGGCGAATCATTGCTCGGCATGGGCCGCTTCGAACAGGCGGCGGCCGCCTTCGATGAGGCGCTTGCGCGCGGCGCCGACCCGGCCGCCCTTTCGGCAAAGGCGGTGGCGCTCGACGCCCTCGCCCGTCACGAGGAGGCGCTCGAACTGTTTCAGCAAGCCCGGACGATGGCGCCCGGAGATGCCAATCTGGCGAGCAATTACGCCCTTTCCTTGGCGCTTCATGGCGAGACGGGAGAAGCGCTCGAAATCTTTCGTCGTATCGCACGGCAAGGACATGCCGGCCTTGCGCATCGTCACAATCTGGCGCTCGCCTTGACGCTCGCCGGCGAGCTCGAGCAGGCCCGTCGGCTGCTGCGGGTCGATCTCGATTCGGACGAGGCTTCCTCTACGCTCGAAAACTATCTCGAGATCGCCGCCCTGCCGGCCAAGGATCGGGTCGCGGCCATCGCCGCGGTCTCACGTCCGGTCAGTCGCGCACCGAGCGATGTCGCCGTCCCGGTCCTCGCCGACGACGAGCAGGGCCGCAAGGCCGCCGCCCGGCTGATGACGCCGCCGGCACCCCCCCCTCCCCCGGCACCCGAGCCGGTGGAACTGCCGCCGCTGCTCGACCCGACCGGCTGGTCGGTGCAGATCGCCGCCTATCGCACACCTGCTCAGCTGATCCGCGGTCAGCGCTACTACTGGCGCAAGTTCGCCGATGTCCTGAAGGATCAGGCTCCGCGGCGATCGGAAGTCGATTATGGCCCACGCAAGCGCAAGCCGCGGGGGTTCTTCTATCGTCTCAATGTCGGTGAGCTGCGAGGGCGTGATGAAGCGTATGCGCTGTGCCGGCGCCTGAAAGCGGCAGGTGCGCCCTGCTGGGTCCGTCCTCCCGAACCGAGCGAAGGCAGACTGCCCGGCGGAACCGCGGAAACATCCGTCGCACCGACCAGCGGCGGATCCGACGGCGGCTCTTGAAAGCGGCATCCCGTCAGCCCATCTTCCTGTCAAGAACAGGAAAATGGCCAGCGAGGTAAAACGGATGTCGGATAGACCAACGCCATCGAATCCCCCCTTGAGCATGCAGGAGTTCGCCGAACTGGGAACCCCGCGCATCGTCTATGTCAAGCCGGTCGTCCTGCCGGACGGCAGCCGGAATTTCAGCATTCACGCCGCCAATGGCGAACGCCTCGGGCTGGCCCCCGATTATGCCCGGGCACTGGCGGAGATCCGCAGCCACGAGCTGGAGCCCGTCACCCTTCACTGATCGCCGGCAGGGCGTCCGTCGAGGCGATTGCCGGTCCCGTCCCTCTTCATCCTGAGCGATCCGGAAAAGCGCGGCAGGTGCCGTCGCCTGTCATTGCTTCAGAGCTTCAGGCTGCCGGTGGATCGAACGGCAGGGGCGGCTCTTGCCCGCTCGGCGAGGGTGAAGATGTCTGCGTCTCGTCCCCTTTGGAGCGAGAACGGGTGGTTCGCCGACGGCGGCGCGGCATTTCTTCGCCGGACGCTGCTTCGTCGCCCACAGCAGAAGGAGAGGAAGGCTCAGCAGCGCAGGACGTCGCATCATCAGAGGATGTCGTGGCGGTGGATGACGTGGCGGCGGGCTCTTCTTCGCCCTCACCCTTTTTCACCCGTGCACTTGCCGTACGGGGTGTCCGGCGGCGGCGGGCTTCCGGGCTGCGACGTGTCCGCCGCGGTTGAGCATCATTCTCGGCCTGCCCGCTCGCCGTCTCTTCGGGCTTGCTTCCTGCCGTCTCGTCAGCAAGGGATGACGCAGACGTCACCGCGCCCTCGACTTCGGCCCCGCCCGGCGCATCCTGACCATCGCGCCCCCGACGGTCGCGTCGGCGGGACTCTCCCCGGCCTTGCGCTTCCCCGCCCGAGGCGGATGAGTCATTTTCTTGGCGACGACGTTCCTCGGCCGCAGCTGCCCGCTCGCGCGCAGCCTGCTGAAGCTCGTTGAGCACCCGCTGGTAATGTTCGGCGTGCTGAAAATAACCTTCGGCAAGCACCCGGTCGCCGGCGGCCTGCGCATCTCGCGCCAGCCCCTTGAACTTTTCCAGCATCTGCTTGGCATGATTGCGGATCTGCTGGTCATTGCGACCATTGTTGCTGCCGCCACGATGGCTGCCGCGTTTCTGGACGCGACCGCGCTGCGGTCGCCGCGCATTCTGAGGCCTGTTCATCAATGATTTGCCAAATTGTCCGTGTCGTTCGAACCGTCGGACCCCGCATTCGTCTCTGCCGGGCAGGTGACGTCAGCCCCTGTCACAAGGAGCCGCGACCGCCGGGCGCGGGGCTCGTTTCCCATCGCTCTGTCTCATGGAGAGCGGCGAAGCCCTCCGACGCGCCGTTCGAACCTCTTCGCGTCGGTCTTCGCAATCCGCCTTGTCCCGAAGGAAGGCTCGCAGAGCTTAGCGGCTGACGAATGCGTTTCCAAGTGTTTTTTGCCAGCCCCTGTCACGACCGAAGCCGGGAAGGATCCGCGCCGTCGGATCATTCGGAAAGCCGCGCCATGACCACTCTTTCGATCCCGGCAAGATCCCGTCTGCTCATCACATCGACCAGGCCAGCGCGCCGGAAGATGGCCGCTACCGCCGGTGCCTGACCGGCGCCGCATTCGACGACGAGCGCCCCGCCCGGACGCAACAGCCGACCCGCCGCCCGAGCCAGTGGCGGATAGGCCTCAAGGCCCTGCGCGCCACCGTCGAGGGCAAGGCGCGGTTCATGCCGCGCGACCTCGGGCATCAGCGAGCCGATCGCGCCGCTCGGCAGATAGGGCGGGTTCGAGACGATAAGATCGAAGCCCTGCGCCGCTGGTCCGCCCAACGGCGCATCCCACTCGCCGACCAGAAATGCCGCCCGTTCCGCAAGCCCGAGGCGACGGGCGTTTTCGCGCGCGCAGGCGATGGCCACCGGCGAACGATCGATGCCGATACCCGCCGTCCGCTCGCGCTCGGCAAGCAGGGTCAGCAGGATCGCCCCCGACCCTACGCCAAGGTCGAGCAGCCGAAACGGGCCGCCATCGCGCGCCATTCCATCGAGCAGGACGAGTGCGGCTTCCACCAGCGTTTCGGTTTCGGGCCGAGGGACCAGCACGCCCGGACGTACCGCTAGGTCGCGGCCGTAGAATTCCTTCACGCCCAGCAGATGGGCGAGCGGGACGCGTTCACAGCGCTGCGCCAGCAGCACCTCGAGACGCCGGGTAGCCGCCGGCGGGACCGGGACATCGGGAGAAGCCATCAGCAGCGCTTCGCGTGTCCATCCCAGCGCATGGGCGATCAACAGGTCGGCATCGAGACCCGCACTGGCGACCCCCGCACGTTTCAGACGCTCGCGCGCCTTTCGACGCAGTTGGCAAAGCGTCGGCAGCGGTGGCGTCGGACGATCGGCTGGTGCGGCATGTGTCATCCTCACGAACCATGCGGGCGGCTTTGCGCGCCCGTTTCCTCATCCGCCATCGCCGCAAGGCGCGCTGTCCGGTCATGGGCGATCAGCGCCTCGATGATCTCGTCAAGGGCGGTGCCTTCGAGCACCTGATCGAGCTTGTGCAATGTCAGGCCGATGCGATGATCGGTGACGCGACCTTGCGGGAAATTATAGGTGCGGATGCGCTCCGACCGGTCACCGGAGCCGACCTGTGCCCGCCGTTCGCTGGCGCGGGCCTCTTCAGCAAGCCGGCGTTCGCGCTCATAAAGGCGGGCGCGCAGCACCTTGAGCGCCTTTTCGCGGTTCTTGTGCTGCGACTTCTCGTCCTGCTGCTGCACGACGAGGCCGGTCGGCAGATGGGTGATGCGCACTGCACTGTCGGTGGTGTTGACCGACTGTCCGCCGGGGCCGGAGGCGCGAAAAACGTCGATGCGCAGATCCTTCTCGTCGATCTTCACGTCCACTTCCTCGGCCTCGGGCAGAACCGCGACGGTCGCAGCCGATGTATGAATCCGCCCGCCCGATTCGGTGACCGGAACGCGCTGCACGCGATGCACGCCGGATTCGTATTTCAGCCGGGCGAAGACGCCGCGGCCCTGCACTTCCGCGACGACTTCCTTGAAACCACCGATGTCCGAGGGGCTGGCCGAGAGGATCGCGAAGCGCCAGCCGTGTTCGGCGGCATATCGCTGGTACATCCGCAGCAGGTCGGCTGCGAACAGCGCCGCTTCCTCGCCTCCCGTGCCGGCCCGGATCTCGAG
>RFIU01000270.1 GCA_003695555.1 Alphaproteobacteria bacterium | reverse complement strand
TTTTCCTGGGAGCGCACCGATCTTGCCGAGGAATTGAAGCGCGCCTTCAACGCCTGAAAGCGCCGTCGGCCGCATCTTTCGCGAACAACGTTCAGGTGCGACAGGCTTGCGGCTATGCTTTGGCTCGGCTAGCAGGGCGGCCATGAACCGGCACCCCGATATCCGGCCCGGCGAACGGGCGATCCGCGACCCCGACCGCCGCTTTTACGGCCGGCGGCGCGGGCCGCGCCTGTCGGCGCGCCAGCAACGCCTGCTCGCCGACAGGCTGCCCGATTTGCGGATCGCTCCCGAACGGCTGGCTGGTGCCGCCGGCAATCTCGATCCTGCCACCCTCTTCGATCGGCCGATGCGCGGTTTTGCGCTCGAGATCGGATTCGGCAAGGGCGAGCATCTTGCCGCCCGGGCGGCCGCCGAACCCGATCTCGGTCTGCTCGGCGCCGAACCCTATCTCAATGGCGTCGTCGGCCTGCTCGACCGGATCGTATGCGGCGGGATCGAGAATATCCGCATCCATCCCGATGACGCCCGCGATCTGCTGGAAGCTCTGGCGCCGGCGAGCCTCGAACATGTCTGGCTGCTGCATCCCGATCCCTGGCCGAAGCGTCGTCATGCCCGTCGCCGCTTCATCAATCCGGCCGGTATCGACCTCGTCGCACGTGTGCTGCGCCCCGGCGGCCTGTTCACGGTGGTCAGCGATGATCCCGTCTATATCCGCTGGACGGCAATGCGGATGAGCGCGCGCAGCGACTTCGAATGGCAGGCGCTCGGCCCTGACGACTGGCGCCGTCCACCGGCCGACTGGGTCGAGACGCGCTATGCCCGCAAGGCGGCGGCCGAGGGGAGAGCGGATGTTTTCTTCCGCTATCGCCGCTGTTGAGAAGGCATCCGGATCTTCGATGCCCGTGACACGGGAAAGGAAGTCCCAGTTCGGCCTTGTAAGCGCTCGGCGCCTGCTTTATATAAGAGCCACGAACATCTCCTTCACATGATGATTCCTGTGAGGAGTGGGCCGCGGCCCACTTCTTTTCGTATGGAGCACATGGCAAGGAACAACGGGACGGGCGGAACGAGATCGGCATGGACGAGCAGGAACGAATCGGCCGCGCGGGCGAGACGCCGCTCATGACGCGCCTTTATGCGCTGATCGAGCCGGTGGTCGAGGATCTCGGCTATCGGCTGGTGCGGGTTCTGTTTTCGGGTGACGAGCGCCGGGGCCGTCTGCAGGTGATGGCCGAACGGCCGGACGGCTCGATGGGCGTCGAGGACTGTGCGCGGATCAGCCGCGAACTCGATCCGCTGCTCGATGTCGCCGATCCGATTCCGGGCGCCTATGTGCTGGAGGTGAGCTCGCCGGGCCTCGACCGGCCACTGACGCGTATCGGCGATCTGGTCAGATATGTCGGCTTCGAGGCGCGCGTAGAAATGGAGGCGCCGATCGAGGGGCGCCGTCGCTTCAAGGGGCGTCTCGGCGGTCTGCGTGAGGAACGACTGGTGCTCGAGACGGCGGACGGCGTGGTCGAGCTGCCGCTGGCCGGCATCGCCCGCGCCAAACTGGTGATGAACGACGAACTGCTGGCGGCTGCATCCGCCGGCGCTGAACCGAAGAACGGACATTCGGGAGTGGCAGAACAATGAGCGCAGGAGTGAGCGCAAACCGACTGGAGTTGTTGCAGGTCGCCGACGCCTTGGCGCGCGAAAAGGCGATCGACCGCGAGATCGTGCTGGAAGCGATGGAGGAGGCGATCCAGCGCGCGGCCAAGTCGCGCTATGGCGCCGAGCACGAGATTCGTGCCCAGATTGACCGCAAGACCGGAGAGACCCGACTCTTCCGCGTCATGGAAGTCGTCGAAGAGGTGGAAGACCCGGCGCGCGAGATTTCGCTCGAAGAGGCCCGCGAACGCAAGAGCGATGCCAAGGTGGGCGATTTCGTCGCCGATCCCCTGCCGCCGGTCGAGTTCGGCCGGATCGCCGCCCAGAGCGCCAAGCAGGTCATCCTTCAGAAGGTCCGGGACGCCGAGCGCGAGCGCCAGTACGAGGAATACAAGGACCGGGTCGGCGAGGTGATTACCGGCGTCGTCAAGCGGGTCGAGTACGGCAATGTGATTCTCGATCTCGGGCGCGCCGAGGCGATCATGCGTCGCGATCAGGTGATCCCGCGCGAACACTTCCACATGGGCGACCGGGTCCGCGCGATCATCTATGACGTGCGCCGCGAGGCTCGCGGTCCGCAGATCTTCATGTCGCGCACGAAGCCGGAATTCATGGCCGAGCTGTTCCGTCAGGAGGTGCCGGAAGTCTATGACGGCATCGTCGAGATCAAGGCGGTCGCCCGCGATCCCGGCTCGCGCGCCAAGATCGCCGTGATCTCGCGCGATGCTTCGATCGACCCCGTCGGTGCCTGCGTCGGCATGCGCGGCAGTCGTGTTCAGGCGGTGGTCAACGAGCTGCATGGCGAGAAGATCGACATCATCCCCTGGCAGGAGGATCCGGCAAGCTTCATCGTCAATGCCCTGGCGCCGGCAGAGGTCGCCAAGGTGGTCCTCGACGAGGATCGCCGCCGGGTCGAGGTGGTGGTTCCCGACGAGCAGCTTTCGCTCGCCATCGGTCGGCGCGGTCAGAACGTCCGGCTGGCGTCCCAGCTGACCGGATGGATGATCGACATTCTGACCGAAGAAGAGGAATCCGAGCGCCGCCAGAAGGAATTTCGCGAGCAGACCGAAGGTTTCATCCGCGATCTCGACGTCGATGAGACACTGGCGCAGCTGCTGGTGGTCGAGGGCTTCTCCGACGTCGAGGAGGTCGCCTATGTCGAGCCCGAGGAGCTGCTCGGCATCGAGGGCTTCGACGAAGACCTCGTTGCGGAACTGCAGCGCCGCGCGGCCGAGGCGCTGGAGCGCCGTCGCGAGGCGCGCCGCGAGGAGGCGAAGGCCGCCGGCGTCGAGGAAGCGCTGCTCGATCTGCCGGGCATGGATCCGCGCTGGGCGCTGAAGCTGGCCGAAGCGGGGGTGAAGACGCTCGAGGACTTCGCCGGCTTTGCGGTGGACGAGCTGATTTCGGATCGTGATGCGCCGCTCAAGGGTGTCGATCTTGATGCCGCGGACGCCGAAGCCATGATCATGGAGGCGCGCCGGCGCCTCGGCTGGATTCCGGCGGAAGAGCCGGAAGTGGAAGAGCCGCAAGCGGAAGAGGCTGCCGGCGCACCGGCGGCAGAGCAGTCGGGCGAGGCATTGCCCGGGATCGATGACGCGGGGTCGGAGCCGACCGCCGCTGCTGGTGACGGCGAGAACGCCCAGCCGGCAATCGAGAAGCCAAATGATGAGCAGGTCGCGGCCGGTGCCGCCGATGCGTCCTGATCCGGCGATGAGGAGGCGGAACGATCGAACGCAAGACCGTCAGTCGCGAATCGATGCGCCATTGCGTGCTGTGCCGGCAGGTGGCACCGCGCGATGCGCTCGTGCGGCTGGTGCGCGCGCCTGACGGTCGAATCCTGCCCGATCTCGCCGAACGTCTGCCCGGACGCGGCGTCTGGATCCACGCTGATTGCAGGGAGCTGGAGGCGGCGATCGCCCGGCGCCGGCTGGTCGGCGCGCTGGCGCATGGACTTCGCCAGACGATCCGGCCTTCGGATATCCCGTCCGATCTCGCCGAGACGATAGAACAGGGGTTGCGCCAACGTCTCTTCGGCCGCATCGGCATGGCCCGGCGTCGCGGTGTTCTGATGGTCGGCTTCGATCCGGTTCGGGCCGCATTGCGCGGCGGCCGCGCGGCGCTGGTCCTGATCGCCGGTGATGCCGGCGCCGATGGCCGGGCGAAGATCTCGGCGCTTGCCGAAGCCGCGGGCGTGCCGCTGGTCGATTTTTTCCGGCGCGAGGAATTGAGCTTGGCCTTGGGTCGCGCAAATGTGGTACATGCGGCCCTCGAAGACCGGCGCGCGGCGCTCGCCTGGCGGCGTGATATCGCGCGCCTGGCGGCATGGCTGGGCGACGAACGGTGGAAGTCGTTGAAGAACGAAGACGCACGACGGTCTGAAGATCGTTGCTGCGCATGATGTTATGTTGAGTGCAGGTGTGCCTTTCCGCGCCATCGCGGTGGGCGGTCAAGGATGTTGGGAAGCCAAGAAGAACCGATGAGCGAAGAAAAGAAACTGACTCTCTCCAAACGCGGAACGCTCGGGCTCGGCGGCAAGGGTCGCGAGACCGGACAGGTTCGCCAGAGCTTCTCGCATGGCCGCTCGAAGCCGGTGGTCGTCGAACGCCGGCGCAAGCGCGTCGTCAAGAAGACGGGCGAGGCGCCAGCACCGGAAACGGCGCCGACACCTGGCGCTACACCGCCGGCCGGCGAGGAAAAGGCTGCGGCGCCCGATGCCGGGCGCGAAAAGGCCGCTTCGGCAGCAGCGCAACAGGGTGCCCAGACAGCCGAATCGCATCTGACGGCCGCCGAGCTGGAGGTCCGCAAGCGCGCCCTCGAGCAGCTGGAGATCGAGCGCAAGCGCATCGAGGAAGAGAAGCGGCGCGCGGAAGAAGAGGCGCGCAAGCGGGAAG
>RFIU01000269.1 GCA_003695555.1 Alphaproteobacteria bacterium | reverse complement strand
GGAGGAATATCTCGCGATCATCGAAAAGCTGCGCGCCGCGCGACCCGACATCGCGCTTTCGGGCGACTTCATCGTCGGCTTTCCCGGCGAGACCGACGAGGATTTCGAGCGCACTCTCGATCTGGTGCGACAGGTCGGTTATGCGCAGGCCTATTCCTTCAAATATTCGCCGCGGCCCGGCACACCTGCCGCCGAGGCGGCCGAGCAGGTGCCTGAAGCGACGAAGGCCGAGCGGCTTGCCCGCCTTCAGGCGCTGCTTTCCGAACAGCAGGCCGCCTTCAATGCCGCCTGCATCGGTCGGCGCTTCGACGTTCTGTTCGAGCGCCCCGGTCGAGAGCCCGGACAATGGCTCGGCCGCAGCCCCTACAATCAGGCCGTTCATCTGGTCATCCCGGACGGCGAGGAAGCCGCGCTTGACAGACTTCCCGGCCTGGCGCTGATTGAAGTGGCGGCGAGCGGCCCCCACAGCCTTGAGGGGCGCCTCGTCACGCACCGGGGATAGACCGGACACAGAGCAGGGAGAGAACAGCCGAATTGGCCGACAGTCACGCGATCCGATCCGTCGAGACGTCCGAAGGCCGGCAGATGGAGTTTCCCGACAACCGCCTTGCCGCGGCACTCTATGGTGCCCATGACCGGCATCTGGCGGTTCTCGAAGATATGCTCGGCGTCCGTCTCATCAATCGCGGCAACAGGCTGCTGATCCAGGGATCACCGGCAATGCGCGAAGCGGCAGCCAATATTCTGGAGGCACTGCATGAACGGTTGGCGCGCGGCGAGTCGATCGATATCGGCGATATCGAAGGCGCGGTGCGACTGGTCCAGCACCCGCGTGCCCTCGCCGGGGCCGACAGCGATAATGCGAAGGGCAAGACCGGCGGCGCGATCACACAGCCCGCACAGGCGTCCGGCGAGCCACCCGCACGCCTGCGGATCTTCACCCGCCGTCGCGTGATCAGTCCGCGCTCACCCAATCAGGTCGCCTATATCGAAGCCATGCGCGCCCATCCGCTGACCTTCGGCGTCGGACCGGCCGGAACCGGCAAGACCTATCTGGCGGTGATGATGGCGGTGGAAGCCCTTCTGGCCGGTGAAGTCGATCGCATCATCCTCTCGCGCCCGGCGGTCGAGGCGGGCGAGCGCCTCGGCTTCCTGCCGGGCGACCTCAGGGAAAAGGTCGATCCTTATCTGCGCCCGCTCTATGACGCACTCTATGATGCGTTGCCGGCCGATCAGGTCGAGCGCCGCTTGATGAGCGGCGAGATTGAGATCGCCCCGCTCGCCTACATGCGCGGCCGCACGCTGGCCCATGCCTGGGTCATATTGGACGAGGCCCAGAATACCACGCCGATGCAGATGAAGATGTTTCTGACCCGCTTCGGCGAAGGCGCCCATGTGACGATCTGCGGTGACCCGTCGCAGGTGGATCTGCCGGGACGCGACGGCTCCGGTCTGCATCAGGCGCTGCGGCTGCTGAACGGGGTCGAGGGGATCGCCATCGTTCAATTCGATCAGCAGGATGTCGTACGCCATCCGCTGGTCGCACGCATCATCGCCGCCTATGAGAATGACGGGAGGTCGCACGCATGACGGCCGGGCAGGCGGAACCGCAAGAGGTGTGCGCGCCGAGATCGCCGTACGGCGCCTGGACGAGGGCTGGGAGGAGGTGATGGAATCGGTCGCCGAAAATGCCGCCCGTGCGGCGCTGGCGGACAATCGCTTCACGGCGCAGGGTGCGGATTTCGCCGGCTTCGAGATTGCCGTCGCGCTGGCCGACGATACCCTCGTGCGCGATCTCAACGCCCGTCATCGTGGACGCGCAACAGCGACCGACGTTCTTTCCTTTCCGGCGGTCGAACGGCCCGACGCCGAATGGCTCGTGGCGGCAGGCGGAAAAGGGGGGGAAGCGATGCCGCTCGGCGACGTCATCATCGCCCGCGAAACCGCCATACGGGATGCCCGTGCGCTCGGCCTCCCGCTCGCCCACCATCTGGCCCATCTGGTCATCCACGGGGTGCTGCACTGTCTGGGGTACGATCACCGGCAAGATGCCGAGGCCGAAGAGATGGAAGCGCTCGAGCGTCGCATCCTCGCCCGCCTTGGCATCCCCGACCCCTATGCGACGGCGGCCGAGGCGTCGGCCGACGGCATGAACCGGAAGGGGATGAAGGGATGAAGACTCCATCGTCCCGGCAGAGCAGGTGGTCCCGCCTCTTCGCGCCGCGGCGCACCGGCCACAGCGATCTCAAGGCCCGGCTTGCGCATCTGCTGGAAAGTGCACAGGGCACCGCGCGGCGCGACCGGTCGCTGGGGCCGGAAGCGCTCGCCCTGCTTGCCAATATTCTCGAAAATGGCGAGCTGAGGGTCGAGGATGTAATGGTGCCGCGCGTCGATGTCGTCGCGATCGAGACCGAACTTCCATTCGAGGAAGCGGTGCGCCGGATGATCGAAGCGGCGCATTCGCGCCTGCCCGTCTATCGCGCAAGTCTCGATGAAGTGGTCGGGATGATCCATGTGAAGGATGCGCTGCGCCTGCTCTATGAGGCGCGCAGCGCCCAGCAGATGCCGGAGTGGAAGGATATCATCCGACCGGTTCTCTTCGTCGCCCCCTCGATGCGGGTACTCGATCTGCTCGCCCGGATGCGGGCCCAGCGCATTCACATGGCGATCGTCGTCGATGAATACGGCGGCACCGACGGACTGGTGACGATCGAGGATCTCGTCGAACAGATCGTCGGCGAGATCGAGGACGAGCACGACACCGCCGAACCGGAGCGGATCCGCCCCTTGGGCGCCGGGCGCTTTGATATCGATGCCCGTCTGCCGATCGAGGAACTGGAAGAAATCTCCGGCCTTTCCTTCCCGAGCGCAGAGGAAGAGGACATCGACACGGTCGGCGGCCTCGTCTTCGCGCTGGCCGGCCGCGTTCCCGAGATCGGCGAACGGATCCGTGATCCTTCCGGCCTGCGCTTCGAGGTGCTCGACGCCGACCCGCGCCGTCTGAAGCGTCTTCGCATCACACTGCCGCGAACGCGCCGGCGCGGCGCCGCCCGGGCGGGGAGCGAAACAGCGGGGGGAAGCGACACGGCGGGGGGAGGATGAGCGGGTTAGAGGACGAAGCCGCGGATGACATGCCTTCTCCTCAGGGCGGGGGGCACCCCTTGCGACGGCTCTACGCCTGCCGTCGTCTGACGGCGCAGCCGGCATTTGCCGGCGCAACCGCCCTGGCTCTTGGCGCACTGGCCACGCTGGCCTTCGCGCCCTTTTTCTGGTGGCCGGTGCTGGCCATTGCCTTTTCCGGGCTGTTCGCACTCATCGCTCGCAGCCCTTCGCCCCGAGCGGCAATGGCGCGCGGCTGGTGGTTCGGGCTTGGCCATTTTGCCGCCGGGCTTGCCTGGATCGCTGAAGCCTTCCGGCAACGCGCGGATGTACCCGACGCCCTGGGCCCACCGGCGGTGCTGCTGCTCGCCGGCTTTCTCGCCCTGTACCCGGCGCTGGTCGGCTTCTTCTGGCGGATGCAGCCGATGCGCGCACGGCGCGGCATCGTCGGCCCCATCTCCTTCGCCGCGCTCTGGATGCTGGGCGAATATCTGCGTGGCATTCTGTTCACCGGCTTTCCCTGGAACCCGATCGCATCGACGCTATCCTTCGATGCGCGCGCGATGCAGATCCTGGCATGGCTCGGTCCGCACGCCACTGGCCTCGTCATCCTCTTCTGGGCGCTGCTGCCGACCTGCTGGTCGGCATGGCTTCCCCCCGGCAATCGGCGGATCGCCCTTGTCAGCGCCGTTCTTTTCGCCGTCATTCCCTTGGCGATCGCCGGCCTCGGCATGCTGCGAATTGCGATTGTCGGCGATCCCGGCCCGGTAGAGGGCGTCGTTCTCAGGCTCGTCCAGCCCGCAATTCCGCAGCGCGAGAAGTGGGACCCCGATCAGCGCGCGGCGCATCTTGCCGATCTGCTTCGCCTCTCCAACAGGCTCGGCACGCCCGAAGGCGAACGGCTCGTCGTCATCTGGCCGGAAGCCGCAATCACCGACTACCGCCTTGCCGAGCATCCCGGTCGTCGGGCGCTGCTCGCCCGACTGCTGCCCGATGAGGCCATTCTGATCAGCGGAGCGCCACGCGCCGAAAAGCGGCCCGACGGCCATTGGCAGGTCTTCAACAGCCTCATCGTGCTGGGGTCGCACGGCGAGCTTCTCGCCGGCTATGACAAGCGTCATCTGGTCCCCTTCGGCGAATTCCTGCCCTTCGGGGGGATCATTCGCCGCTTCGGGCTCGCCAAGCTGACCGAAGGCAGCATCGATTTCTCACCGGGAAGGACCGATCCCGTCGTCTCGGTGCCGGGCCTGCCTCCCTTTCGGGCACTGATCTGCTACGAGATTATATTTCCATTAGTTTCTACGGAGAAATCCTCTCCCGACCCCCGCTTCCTGCTCAATCTGACCAATGATGCCTGGTTCGGCGAGGCAGGCGGCCCCCACCAACATTTCGCCATCGCCCGAATGCGTGCGGTCGAGCGTGGCATCCCACTCGTACGGGTGGCCCAGACCGGCATCAGCGCGGTGGTTGATCCGCTGGGAAGACTGGAAGGCCGTATCGGCCTGGGGCTTCGGAGCAGCATGGATGTTCGCCTTCCGCAGCCGCTTGCAAAGCCATCCTTCTATTCACGTCATGGCGAAATTGTTTTTTTCTTCTTGTTGATTTTGATCTTATTTCTTGCCATCATGCCGGGTGTGCGTCGCTTCTGACTGAGGCGGCCGGGGCGCATCACACGTCTGGACAAGTGGCTTGACCCTCGCGGCATGCGGCGGTAATGGTTTCACTGTGTATCCCATGCGTTGCGTGTGAATACATGGGGTACGGCAAACCGCATGTAACGGGGGTCGGCTGCAGGTTTGCGTCTTTTCGACAAGCGACGATTAGTCTGGTGCAACGACAACAAGGAACCGACCCGTGGCATCCAAACCCGATCCCATTGACATTCACGTGGGGTCCCGCGTGCGACTGCGGCGGACCCTGCTCGGCATGAGCCAGGAAAAGCTCGGCGATGCGCTGGGACTGACCTTTCAGCAGATCCAGAAATATGAGCGTGGTGCGAACCGCATCGGCTCGAGCCGCCTGTACAAGATCTCCAAGATTCTCGATGTTCCGGTCTCCTATTTCTTCGAGGAGATGCCAAGCGATGTCGAGGCGGCCAATCGCGGCCTTTCCGACGTGCCGAGCGAACCGTTCGAAGTCGATCAGCTTTCCAAGCGCGAGACGCTGGAGCTGGTGCGGGCCTATTACCGCATCCGGGATGCGAAGGTTCGCAAACGGATGTTCGAACTCGTCAAGGCGATCGCCAACGCCGGCCGTTCCTGACTGGCTCTCCCGATACGGTCCCGATACGGATCGATGGCGGTTTTCCCCTCTGCCCGGCTTTCCTGCGGGTCGCGGTGTGAAAAGCGGGCATCGATCGACGGGTAACGGGCCGCAGGACGGATGCGGGCGACAGCAACGATGAACCGGTCGCGGGGCCTGGGCCCCGTGGCCGGTTCTTCATCGGTTCCGCCCGGATGAGGGGGCAGCCCGTCTTCTTCATTTTCGCGATTTCAGCCGAGCAGGCGCCGATACTCGCCGAAGGCATCGGACAGGATCCGCTCCAGCCATTCGGCATCCGTCGCATCGAAGACGCCATAGGCGGTCGCATCGATGTCAAGGACGCCGAGCAGGCACCCTTGGGCCCCGATCACCGGCACGACGATCTCGGAATTGGAGCGCGAGTCGCAGGCAATGTGCCCGTCGAAGGCATGAACGTCGGGAATGATCAGAGTGCGCCGCTCGGCTGCAGCGGTTCCGCATACGCCGCGCCCGAAGGGGATCCTGAGGCAGCCCATCGTCCCCTGATAGGGGCCGATCACCAGTTCGTCCGGCCGCTCGGGGTCCCGGCAGTAGAAACCGGTCCAGAAGAAATGAGGAAAACGCTGGGCGAGCAGGCAGGCGATGCTCGCCATTCGCGCAACCGGCTGCGGCTCGCCTTCGATCACCGCTGTGATCTCGGCTGCCGCCCGGCGCCATTCTTCTGCCTTGCGCTCGGCGATGGCAGCCGCCTGGACAAGGTCGGGCTCCATGCTCCTGGCATCCATCGTGCGGTCTCTCCTGTCTTGCCCCGAAGGGCGATCCGGGATCACCCAAAGGGTTTCGGCGATGGTGGGCCGGGCAGGATTCGAACCTGCGACCAAGCCGTTATGAGCGGCCCGCTCTGACCAGCTGAGCTACCGGCCCCATCCCCATGTCGCCCGGCCATCGCCTATACCAGCCGTCGGCCCGGCCCGCAACGCCCCGCCGCAAGTTGCACTTGCAATGCCACCGCCTGCGGGGCATGCCTTGTCGGGGACAACAACGGCTGGAGCAGGACGAGGCGCTTCATCCCCGGGCATTACCCGTCCAACTTCGCGGAGACCGCATTCCATGCCACGCATCCGTCATTCTTCCTTCCTTCTGATCCTTGCCCTGATCGGCGGACTTTGCGTGCCGCGGGCGATCAAGGCTGTGGCGCAGACGGCGGCGCCGGCGCTTCCTTTCGGTGACGAGTTCGCGCAGGCTCCCGTCGATCCGGCGGCACCTTCGCCGGCCGCCGTTCTCGGCCATGCGCCGGGCGAGCGGATCACGCCGCCGAAAGACGCGGTGCGCTACCTGCATGCCCTTGCCCGGGCCATGCCGCAGCGGGTGCGCCTCACCGAATTCGCGCATAGCTGGGAAGGGCGGCCGCTCGTCGTCGCGACCATTTCGGGGCGGCGCAACATCGCCCGGCTCGAGAAGATCCGGGACGCCATCGCGCGTCTCGCCGATCCACGCATTGGCGCCGGCAAGGATCGGCTTCGAGAGCGGATCGACGATCTGCCGGCGACCGTCTGGCTCACCTATGCGGTGCACGGCAACGAGATCTCGTCCACCGACGCGGCGATTGCCGCCGCCTATTACCTTGCCGCCGGCGAGGATGCGCGGGCGAAGGCAATCCGCCATGATGCCATCGTCTTCATCGTCCCGGTCCAGAATCCTGACGGGCGGGCCCGCTTCATCCATGAATTCCGACAGGCGCTGGGTCTGGTGCCGCAGGCCGACCGCTTCGCCGCCGAACATGACGAGCCATGGCCGAGCGGGCGCGTCAATCATTATCTCTTCGATCTCAATCGCGACTGGCTGCGCGCCACCCAGCCCGAGATCCGCGGCCAGATCGCTGCGATGCGCGACTGGAAACCGCTGGTGGTCGTCGATGCCCATGAGATGGAGGGAGACGAAAGCTATTTCTTCTCGCCCGAGGCGCCTCCCTTCAACCCCTTTCTGACCCGCACCCAGATTGCCGACCTTGCGATCTTCGGACGGGCGAATGCCCGCTATTTCGACCGCTACGGCATCGACTACTTCACCCGTGAGATCTTCGATGCCTTCTATCCCGGCTATGGCGCGAGCTGGCCGAGCTATTACGGCGGCATCGCCATGACCTATGAGCAGGCAAGCCCGCGCGGGCTCGTCTATCGCCGGCGCGACGGAAGACTGCTGACCTATCGGCAGGCGGTGCGCGACCATTTTCTGACCTCGATCGCCACGACCGAGGCCGCTGCCGCCAACCGTGAAACGCTCTGGCGTCACTTTGCCGATTATCGCGCCAGCGCCATCGAGGAAGGCCGCAAGGGTCCGGTCGCCAGCTATCTGCTGCCCGGCGAGCGAAACCCGGACGGTGCCGCGCGGCTCGCCCGTCTGCTCGCCTTCCACGGCATCGAGGTGCGAAGATTGAAGGCCCCCCGACGCCTTTGCGGGCGTGCGCTTGCCGCCGGTGCCCGGGTGATCGACGCTGCCCAGCCCGAGAGCCGCCGGCTGCGTACCCTGCTTGAGCGCGAATCGCCGATGGACGAGGCTTTTCTGGCCCGTCAGCGCGAACGGCGCGCCAAGGGGCTGCCCGACGAAATCTACGATATCACCGCCTGGTCGCTGCCGCTCTTGATGAATGTCGAGGCAGTGCCCTGCCGAACTCATGTCGCCACCTTGGGCGAGGCGATCGCACCGCCGGCGCCCGCGGCGCTCGATCTGCCGGTGCGGCCCGGCCACCTGACGGTCCTTAAGGGGATGAAGGTTCCGCGCGCGGTCATCGCCGCCTGGCGCGATGCAGCGAGTGCGCGGCTGCTCGCCGCCGCACTCGCCAGCGGCCTGTCGGTCAAGAGCGCCGATGAGGCCTTCGAGATCGCCGGACGCCGCTATCCTGCCGGCAGCCTGATCTTCGAGCGCGAGGACAATCCGTCCGATCTTCTTGATCGGCTGCGCGATCTGGCCGACCGCACCGGCGCCGATCTCGATGCGGTCACCACATCCTGGGTGGAAAAGGGCCCGAGCTTCGGTTCGAACCGGACGCGCCCCGTACCGGCGGCACGCGTTGCGCTCGCCTGGGACGCGCCGACCAATCCCTATCAGACCGGCGCCATTCGCTGGATCGTCGAACAGCGCTTCGGCTGGCCGGTAACGCCGATCCGGGTGGAAACCCTGCCCTATGCCGATCTGGACCGATACGACGTGCTGATCCTGCCCGATGCGCGCGGCGACTATCGCCGGCGATTGTTGGACACCGAAGGGGGCGAGGCAATCGCCCGTTGGGTGCGCAAGGGCGGAACGCTGGTCGCTTTTTCCGGCGCCCTCGATCTGCTGGCGGACAGGGATGTCGGTCTGCTGTCGAGCCGGCGCGAAGGGACGAGTGGCGAAGCCGCGGCCGAGGCCGAGGAGGCGGACAAGAGCGACGAAGCTGACGAAGCCGGCGCGACTAAGCCTCCGGCAGCACTGGAGATCGCCGACGAGGAGGAATACCGCCGCCTGACCGCCGCCGCGCCAACCGCATCGGGCGGCATCGCCGGCGCAATCCTGAAGGCGAAGGTGGAAACCGATCACTGGCTGGCGTTCGGCCTGTCGGAGACGGTGTATCCGCTGGTCACCGGGCAGGCGACCTGGCGGCCGCTGACCGTCGAACAGGGAACCGATGTCGTCCATTTCGCCGCTGCAGACGAACAGCCCGTCGCCGGCGTTCTATGGAAGGAAAGCCGCCGCCGGTTCGCCTTCAAGCCGCTGGTCATGGTCGAACCTGCCGGGCAGGGCTTCGTGATCGCCTTTACCCAGGACACGGCCTCGCGCGCCTATCAGGACGGACTTGACCTGCTGCTGGTCAATGCCATCTTTCGCGGCCCGCAGCATTCCGGTCGCCTGCGCTGACATTCATCGACGGGCTGCAACCATCAACAGTCTGCAACGACCTGAAGCCCGCCCCCGGATGACGAGGCGGGCTTCAGGCAGAATTCCATGCCGTCGGTCGGTGACAGCAGGAGCGTCGGCCTATTCGCCGCCGATCCCGACCAGTTCGATCTCGAAGGTGAGCGGCTTGCCGGCCAGCGGATGGTTGGCATCCAGGGTCACCGTGTCCTCGCCGAGCTCGATCACCACCATGTCGATCTGCTGGCCGTTCTGGGTGGTCGCGGTGACCCGCAGTCCCGGCTCCAGCTTCATGTCGGGTGGAAACTGACCCTGCGGCACGGTGAAGACGAGATCCTCGCGATGCGGCCCGTAGGCCTGATTGACATCGAGCGTCACGGTCTTCGTCTCGCCGGGCGTCATGCCGACGATGGCCTCTTCGAAACCGGGGATGACCTGATTGCTGCCTAGCTGGAAGGCGATCGGATCGCCGCCTCGCGAGCTGTCGAATTGCTGTCCGTCTTCAAGCGTACCGGTGTAATGGACCCGGACGGTGTCCCCGGGAGATGCAGTCGCCACGATATTCTCCGTTGAGTCGTGAATGAAGGCGGCATCTTCGCCCGACGCCTTCCCGCCCGTCAAGCCGAAACTGCCTGTATTCGGCGGCAGGCTGCCGGCCGGGCGGGATCCCGCCCGGCCATAAAGACGATGCAGCGACGAGCCGGGCCCGGGACCGCTTGCCGTCGTTTAAGGCTTCCTTTACGCTCGCTTCGATACGGTCTCGTAACGATCCTTGGCCGGCCGCGACGAACAGGCACCGCAGACCGGGGCGGGCCGAGGCGGGCGAAAAAACGATGCACGAACGCTGGATGTCATGGGGCGGCGGCATCGCCGGACCGGCAAGAGCATCGCCGACAGGACGACCGTCATGGCGCAGTCGCAGGAGATACGCAAATTCCTCGAACACTGGCGGCGGGTGCTGGTGGCCAGCGTACGCGCGCCGCTGCCCGACCTCGGCAACCGGCAGATGGCGGTGCTGCTGACCGTCTATCTGTGCGAGCCGCCCCATACCGTCCGGGGACTGGCGCGGACCTTGAAGGTTCACAAGCCGGTGATCACCCGTGCCCTGGACACGCTTTCGCGCCACGGCCTCGTCCGCCGCAAGCGAGATCCCGACGACCGCCGTTCGGTCCTGGTCCTGCGGACCGTCAAAGGCGCCGTCTTTCTCAGCGAATTCCATGAACTGGCCGCAGCTGCCCTGGCCGAACAGAACGACGGACCCAAAACGCAAGCGGCCGAACCCGGCGAGGAGACCCCGGCGTGAATTCGTCCTTATCGTCCGACCCCCGCCTGACGCCGGCACGCCCCGATCTTGCCGCCGAGGAACTGAAAGGCCGGGTGGCGGCTCCTCGTTACGCGTCGGCAAGGATCGCCACCGTCGTTCATGGAAGCGTTCTGCTGCGCAGTCGCGCAGACGGCGAAGCGCCGGCCGCCAGCGAACTGCTCTTCGGCGAGGTTCTGAGAGTCTATGAGCTGCGTGCCGGATGGGCCTGGGGACAGGCGGCGGCGGACGGCTATGTCGGCTATGTCGAGGCCTCGGCGCTCACCTTCCAACAATATCGAGCGACGCATCTGGTCACCGGCCTGTTCGCCCATCTTCTGCGCGCGCCGAGCATCCAGTCACCAGCCGTCGCCCTGCTGCCGATGGGCGCGCGCGTCACCGTCATCGAGACGGACAGTGACGGTCTTCATGGCCGCATTGCCGAACGCGACGGCTGGATCAATCTGCGCCAACTGAAACCGATCGGCAAGGTCGGCGCCACCCCGCACGCTCTGGCACGGCGATTCCTGGGTGTTCCGTATCTCTGGGGGGGCAAGACGGCTACCGGCATCGACTGCAGCGGCCTCGTTCAGCTCGTCCACGCCCTGGTCGGCATCGACCTGCCGCGCGACAGCGATCTCCAGCTCGCCCATCTCGCAGAAGGTAACGGGCAGGCGGTTGCACCAGGAGTTGCGAAGGCCGGCGATCTTGCCTTCTTCCCGGGTCACGTCGGCATCATGGCGGACGAGACCCGCCTGCTGCACGCCAATGCCACCCGCATGGAGGTTTCGATCGACCCGCTCGAGGAAGTGATCGGCTGGCTGCGCCGGGATCATCCGGATCAGCCATTTCTCGGCCTCTATCGGCTGCCGCGGGGTGACCATTGAGCGGCCTCCGCGCGTCATTTCACCGATCACCGGCTCCACCGGGCCGGACGCTTGTCCGGTCATTGCCGAATGCACGGGCAAGGGCACTCATCAGCATTTTCCGTTCGGCGGCGCATGCGCGGATCCGCGACGCTGTTTGATGCACCACGACGCTTCGACCGGCAAGCTGTTCGCCCCAGCGTGAGACGGTGGCGGCAAGCCGATCGGCCGCAGTCCGATCACACAATCCGGCTGCAACCCGGATCAATGCCGGGCGGGTAAAGACATTGAGCCGCTCGGCAAGCCGCCCATGCCATTCGTTCACCCACCGCCAATGGTCACGGGCACGGGCCGGATCGCGCGAGAGCAGCTCGAGGATCATGACCACGTCCCGCCCGTCGGCCTCTGGCGAGAGCGCATAGGCCTTCAAGGCGTCAACAGCCGGTTCCAGACCCGAATGGGCAAGCGCCATCAGCGCCCCGCGGCGCACGTCGGGCGAGGCGTCCCGCCGCAGACGCTCGGCGATCGGCGGCAGGGCGCGGGCCGGATCGCGACGCAGTGCGGCAAGGTCGAGCGTCCAGGCGAAGGACGGTATCTCTCCGCCTTCCCATCGACCGTGTGCCGCAAGCTCGGGCTTTTCCGTGCCGGGGTCGAGCAGTTCGACGATCCTGGCATCCGGCGCGTCGATGCCGCCATCAACGATCCAGGCGGCGGCCAGTCGATAGCGGGCCTCGCGCCGGAAGGCGGCGGGATAGACCGGATTGCGGTCCGGGCGACGCGCCCGGCTCAGCGCAAGTCCATAGAGGCGGCGCAGGAATCCCGACAATGCGTGCGCCGTCGCAGAATCCGGCGGCAGCAGAACCCGCCATCGGTGCAGATGGTCGATCTGCGGAACAAGTGCGGGCCAATGTGGCGATGCGGCCAGCGCCTCAAGACGCGCCAGCAGCTCGCGCGCGGACATCCGCCCCGCGATCATGGCGGAGACCAGGTGATCGGTCAGGCTGATCGCCTCGTCGGCAGCCAGGATATCGAGATGGCGCCAGAGATCGTCACGCATCTGCCGATCGGGAAGGTAGCGATAGTAACCCCGCTCGGCCGGCGCGGCCCTCATCGCCTTCGGCGGGCAGTCGCCATCGCTTGCGGCAAGGGTGAATTCATGGCGCGGGCGGGCGGAAAGCAGACGGCAGACACCTTCCGGTCGTCCCGCCCGATGCGGGCTGGCGCATTCCGCTGTGCCTGAACTTCGGACAAGGGCAGGGGCGTCCGGAAGGCATCTGTCGTCTGCTTTCCACCCGTCCGCGCCATGAATTCGCCCTTGCCGCAAGCGATGGCGACTGCCCGCCGAAGGCGATGAGGGCCGCGCCGGCCGAGCGGGGTTACTATCGCTACCTTC
>RFIU01000268.1 GCA_003695555.1 Alphaproteobacteria bacterium | reverse complement strand
GCGCGCGAGCGTGAGGTCGTGCTTCAGGAGATCGCCGAGATCGAGGACATGCCCGAAGAGCTCGTCCATGATCGGTTGCAGACGGTGGCCTTTCCCGATCAGCCGCTGGGGCGGCCGATACTGGGCTCGCGGACGAGCGTGCGCCGCTTCGACGCCGCCATGCTGAGGCAATTCATGGCGCGCGGTTATGGAATGGCCGGAGCGGTGCTGAGCATCGCAGGGCGCGTCGATCCCGAACGGCTGCTGGCGTGCATCGAGGCGCTTTTTTCGCCGCTTGCCGCCGGAGCGGCGCCAAGGGGCGAAGCGGCCCGCTGGGGCGGCGGCACCGATCTCGCAACGCGTGCGTGCGAACAGGCGCACTGCGTGCTGGCCCTTCCCGGTCCGGGTGTGCGTGACGCGGACTTCTACGCCTTCCAGATTCATGCGACCCTGCTCGGCGGCGGCATGTCTTCCCGCCTCTTTCAGGAGATCCGCGAGCAGCGCGGCCTCGTCTATTCGGTTCATGCTCATGGCGCCGCATGGTCCGACACCGGCATGCTGACAATGGCCGCCGGTGCCCCGGTCGAGGCGGTGCCGGAGGTGTTGCGGGTGATGCTTGATCAGGCGCGCAGGTCGTTGCGGGAAGCTGATGGCGACGAAATCGCGCGGGCCCGCGCGCAGCTCAAGGCCGGCATGCTGATGGCGCGTGAGAGCCTTGCCGCTCGCGTCGAACAGATGGCCCGGCAATGGCTCTATCATGGCCGGGTGATCCCGGTCGCGGAAACCGTCTCGCGCTTGGAGGCGGTCGATGCGCGCGGCCTGCACCGGCTTGCCGAACGGACCGCCGCGACGCCGGCACGGCCGGCTCTGGCCATCGTCGGTCCCGAGACGGTCGCCCGGATGCCGCTTCCTGACGATCTCTGCGCGCCCGGGCCAGCCTGACGCCCGAGGTTTCAGCGGATCCGCGATGGCGGCGCGCGGCCGTCAAGGCTGCAGTGCAGCAGGTAGGGGGCATCGACGGAACCGATATAGAGCGTATCGTGCCAGGGCAGCGCGACGGAAGCCATCGACAGTTCATCACCGCGATCGCGATAGACCGGCACGACCCGCGCCGGTGCGCCCGGCTTCCATTCAATTCGCACCACCTCGGAAGGAGAGGGGTGATCTTCCCCACGCATCCGCCGTGCCGCATCGAGAAGATTGGGATGCCCGGCAACCCAGATCGCCCCGCCTTCGTCCATCATCAGATTGTCCGGCCCCATTTCGAGAGAGATTGACCCTTCCGGCACCAGCGAGACATCGCTCTCACGGCGATAGATGCGGATGCGGTTGCGGATCACTTCGGCGACGAGCAGATGGCGGCGATCGGGGGTCAGCAGAATGCCGTTGGCGAGAGCCAGACTGTCTACGACGCGCCGCAGACGATTTCCGTCAAAAAAGACGACGTCGGCACGCGGCCACATCAGATAGTTTTCGACGAAACGGCCGAAGCCACCGCGCGATCCATAGAGATTGGTGACATAGAAACGCCGCGCGTCAAGAGCGACGAGATCGTCGGGGTCGATCAGCGCCGAGCCACGAACGGTTTCGGCGAGCGTCAAGGTACCGTCCTCGGCGACATCGAAGATCCGCACTGCGTGCCGATGGCCGTCGCGCCCATGATCGATGACGAAAAGGCGACGTCGCCCATCGGGGTCGATCCACAGATCGATGCCATGAGGAAAGAAGTCGATGCCCGGGAGCGGATGAAGCGAGCGCGGCGGACGCTCGGGATGGTCGAGCGCGATCAGCTTGATATCGCCATCGGGCGACCGGCCGTGGTTGAAGACGCCATAGCGATCGGCGCTGATGACGAAGGCCTGCGCTCGGGCGCGGTCGATGGCGATGTCCTCCGGGCCGGTGAAGCCGGGAATCATGCTGCACGGTCCGGGCCGCACCGGCCGGATCTCGCGCAGCAGACCGGCGCGTGAAACGAATAGCCCCGCCCAGACGACGAGGGTCAGAAGAAGGACTAGCCCGACACCATAGGCAATTCGACGGCGAAGGCGGTCAGGCGTGAACGGCATCGGCGTTCTCCCCTCATGAAAATCGCTTGTCGCAGGCAGCATAGCCCGTCGGTAAGGGGCGTCAAAGACGCTTCCGGCAGGTTCCGGGCAGAAGCCTGCGGGCATCCATCAGAAGAAAGGGAAAAGTCCATTGCAATATCGGGTTGGGCTGGCTAAACCTCGGCAACGGCCGACCGCCCGCGCAACCGAGCCGCACCAGCGGATCGAACGGGATGGGCGCCGGCTCTTGCGCAGGCCGTCATTCGCGCCGGGCTCCACTCGCAGGCAGGCTGGCGATCGATGGAGCGGTCCGCGCGCCGTTCCGGCATCACGCGCATTGTGCGAAGACGAGGTCGAAGCAGGATGAGCAATTCCGAAGGTCTGAGATCAGCGCCCGCGGCCGGCACCCTGCCGGATGGCACGCGACGCGATTTCCTCTATATCGCCACCGCCGCGGCCGGCACGGTCGGCACGGCGCTGGCCGTCTGGCCCTTCATCGACCAGATGAATCCATCGGCTGACGTGCTGGCGCTGGCGAGCATCGACGTCGATCTCTCGCCGGTCGAACCGGGTCAGCAGATCGTCGTCAAGTGGCAGGGCAAGCCGGTCTTCGTCGTCAACCGGACGAAGAAGATGATCGAGGAGGCGCGCGCCGTCGATGTCGAGCGGCTGCGCGATCCGGCCACCGATGAAGCCCGTGTCAAGCCGGGACATGATCAGTGGCTGATCATGATCGGCATCTGCACGCATCTCGGCTGTGTTCCGATTGGACCGCACGAGGGCGATTATGACGGGTGGTTCTGCCCCTGCCACGGGTCGCACTATGACACCGCGGGGCGCATCCGCAAGGGACCGGCACCGAAAAATCTGCCTCTGCCACCCTATCGCTTCGTCGATGACAGCCATATCGTGATCGGTTAAGGGAGGGCGCGATGAAGGGAGCCCCGTTCCAACCCCGGAACAAGGCAGTGCGTTGGTTTGAGGAGCGCCTGCCGATTCTCTCGCTGCTGCACGGTACGCTGGTATCCTATCCGGCACCGCGCAATCTGAACTACTGGTGGAACTTCGGTTCGCTGGCGGGTATTGCACTCACCGTTCAGCTGCTGACCGGCATCGTGCTGGCGATGCATTACACGCCGACGGCGGCCGGCGCCTTCGATTCCATCGAGCACATCATGCGCGACGTGAACTGGGGCTGGCTGCTGCGCTACATGCACGCGAACGGCGCCTCCTTCTTCTTCGTCGTCGTCTATGTTCATATCTTCCGCGGCCTCTATTACGGTTCCTACAAGGCGCCACGGGAAGTGCTCTGGATGCTCGGCGTCGTCATCCTGATCCTGATGATGGCCACCGCTTTCATGGGTTACGTGCTGCCCTGGGGCCAGATGAGCTTCTGGGGAGCGACCGTCATCACCAATCTGTTTTCCGCCGTCCCGTTGGTCGGCGAGCAGATCGTTCACTGGCTGTGGGGCGGATTCGCGGTCGGCGAACCGACGCTGCAGCGCTTCTTCTCGCTGCACTATC
>RFIU01000267.1 GCA_003695555.1 Alphaproteobacteria bacterium | reverse complement strand
GTGCGACTGCGGATGCGGCGCCTGAGGCGGCGCTTGCCGTACCACCTGCCGGCGTGCCGATCGCGCCGGCGGCGCCGCTGCTCTGTGCCACGACTGCGCCATAGGCGCGTGCCGCATCGAAAAGTTTCATGTTCATCGCGCTCGCGTCCTTTCGTCATTCGTTGCGCGGCGATCGCCGCCCGGCATGCTTCGACACCTGCCAGGTCAGCGCAGCAGGTCGAGGGTGCGGACCATCATCGATTTTGCCGCTTCGACGGTATTGAGATTGGCCTGATAGCTGCGCTGCGCCTGCTGAAGATCCATCGCCTCGATCATCCCTTGGACATTGGTGGTCTTGACGAAGCCGCGCTCGTCGGCACCGGGGTGGCCGGGGTCGTAGCGTTCGCCGAAGGCCGATGCATCGAGCGCCACCTTCGAGACCTTGACCCGTTCGACACCGAGCGCACGGTCAAGTACGTTCTTGAAGATCACCCGCTTGCGCCGATAGGGATCGACACCCGGCTGGGTGCTTTCGGAATTCTGATTGGCGATGTTCTCGGCGATGACCCGCATGCGCACGCCCTGCGCCTTCATGCCTGCAGCCGCAACCGCCATCGCCTTTTGAAGGTCCATGTCCATCCCGGATATCCGTTCGTGTTCGTGTTGGCCTTATCCGCCCGCCTCAAGCCTGCATCGCCGAAGGCAGGAATTGCGTCAGCGCCCGGAACCGCGGCCGAGCGCCATCTTCAGCAGCGAAACCTGCTTGCGATAGAGATTAACCATCAGTCCGTAATCCATCTGGGTCTTTGAGACTTCGAGAAGCTGGCGTTCGAGATCGACGGCATTGCCATTCGGCTGCACCTCTTCCGGATCGGCAGTGCGCACCCTGGCACCCTCGTCGATCTGCGAACCCGTCCCGAAATGCAGGGGGCTGGTTGCCTGAAGGGTGACCGGCGGCGGTCCGTCGCCACTGCTGAAATGACGCGCACGCCGTTCGGTTGCCGCGACAAGAGCGGCGAAATCCGGCTTTTCCAGCTCCTTCGCCTTGTAGCCGGGAGTATCGGCATTGGCGATGTTCTGCGAAAGAATTTCCTGATTGCGGTTGAGCCAATGCATCCGGGTGCGGATCGCATCGAGCAGCGGAATCCTGGAGAAGTCCATCGTCTCGGCTTCCTCTTCAGCCGTGCCCTTCGGCCTTCTGGCCGCTCTCCCTACCGCTTCTGGCGCACATCCGGTCCCGCCGAGGCGAGAGCCGGGCATTTCGGCACTCCATCCATCGTCGATCGCAAGTTTGTGCGAATGCGATTAACGATCCGTAAACGAAGCGGGCCGGCAGTTCCTGAATCAGAAACGCGGTTCCTGAATCCGGAATAATTAAAAAAGTGGCGGCAGGTGCCAAGCGAAGGCATCGGCGTCGGGAGGGGTAGGGTGGCATCGGTTGCGCTCGCCGGCCGCGATTTCCCAACAAGTTCTGTGACGGCGGTTTAAGGCTTTGTTTACCGTAATCTTCTTTGATGGCCCGGCAGTCGAAACAGGCGAAGTTTCGGGAAAGGGCGGCATGGGCGCGGAAGAAATCATCAGAAGTCTGGCGGCGCTTCTCTTCGTGCTCGGTCTGATCGGGGGGCTGGTGGTGCTGGTGCGGCGTGTCCCGCTTGCCTCATGGTGGATCGGTGCCGGTGGTGCTGCCCGCGGTGCCGGTGCGCGAGAGACGCGAGTGCTGCATATTCTCGAACAGCGCCGTCTCGGCCCCCGTCATCTGCTTGTGCGTCTGCGTTGGGCGGACGAGGAGCGACTGCTGCTGCTCGGCCCCCATGGGGATCTCGATCTCGGCCGTCGGCCTGCAGCGCCTGCTCCCTCGTCGGTCTCGGAGGAGGGACGATGAGCCCGTCGCCGAAACATCTCCCCACCCCCTCTCGCCCGTGCGGCCGCCTGTCGCGAAGCCGTGTGCCGGCGTTGCTCGGCGCGCTGCTGATCCTTGCCGCGGCGATCTTCTTCGCCGGCGATGCGGCCGCCCAGTCGATCAATATCGATCTCGGTCAGCAGGGCACGCTCACCGGCCGTGTCGTCCAGCTTTTCCTGCTCGTGACGGTGCTGGCGCTTGCGCCGTCGATTCTGGTGGTGATGACGTCCTTCACGCGGATCATCGTCATCCTGTCGATCCTGCGCAGCGCGCTCGGCACGCAGCAGACGCCGCCCAATGTGGTGCTGATCTCACTGGCGCTGTTTCTCACCGCCTTCATCATGGCGCCGACCCTGGAAAAGGCCTGGACGGAAGGCATCTCGCCGCTGATGAGCGAAGAGGTCGATCAGGAAACCGCGGTGGAAGCGGCGGTGGCGCCCTTCAAGACCTTCATGGCCGAGCACGTGCGCGAGGAGGATCTTACGCTGTTCCTCTCGATCCGCAAGACGCCGCTGCCCGACAGCCCGGCGGCGGTGCCGCTCACCGCTTTGATTCCCGCCTTCATGGTCAGCGAGCTGCGGCGTGCCTTCGAGATCGCCTTCCTGCTCTACATCCCGTTCATCGTCATCGATCTGGTGATCGCTTCGATCCTCATGTCGATGGGAATGATGATGCTGCCGCCCGTGCTGATCTCGCTGCCCTTCAAGCTGATCTTCTTCGTCCTGGTGGACGGCTGGCATCTCGTCGCCGGCTCGCTCATTCGCAGCTATCTGGGGGGGTAAGGCCGGGGACCGTTCATCGTTCCCCGATCACCGGCATGAAACGCCCCGCCGCGTTTCCCGCGCGCACCGTCAGGCCCCGGGTCCGATATCGTATCAGGCCGAAAAACGATGTCCCGTCAGCCGACGGTCGGTTCGGCGTCCGCCCGGGGAGTGGCTTCGTCGTTCGTGGAAGCGTCTTCGGCCGCCGGCGTTGCGACCCCTTCGCGCCTTGCCTGTCTGGCGGCGCGTTCGGCCGCCTTTTGCACCGCCTCGTCGAGTTCGGCCTGCCGGCACAATCCAAGCTGGACGGGGTCGCGCGGCTGGATGTTCTGCATGTTGCGATGGATCTTGTCACGGATCGCCTGGATCGTCGGCTTGGTGGTGCCGACGAGACGCGATACCTGGGCATCCGACAATTCCGGATGGTGGCGCAGCAGCCATGCGATCGCGTCCGGCTTGTCCTGGCGCTTCGACAGCGGCGTATAGCGCGGCCCCTTGGTGCGGGTGCGGGTCGGCTTGGCGCCGGCGCTCAAGGTCAGTTCGGCCTTGGGGTCGGCCTCGCAACGATGGATTTCCTCCCAGCTGAGCTGGCCGTTCAGCGTCGGATCCAGACCGACGATGTTCTGACCCACCGTGCCGTCCGCGATGCCCTGTACCTCAAGCTCGTGCAGACCGCAGAATTTCGCGATCTGCTTGAAGGTCAGCGCGGTATTGTCGACCAGCCAGACGGCGGTCGCCATCGGCATCAGCGGTTGATTCATCTCTTGCTCCTTGAACAGGCCATGCGGCCCGCCGCCAATAGCGCAGGCCGCGCTTGCCGGTCAATGTGGTCCGCCGCGCGGCAGGGTTCAAGAGAAAAGAGGCGTCCGCCCGCTATCGGCCGCGGAAAGCGGCGGTGATCGGAACGCGTGCGGCGCGCAGTGCCGGGAAGAAACCGCCGAGCAGGCCGATGACGATGGCGAGCATGACGCCGGTGGCGATCGCGGATGCGTCAAGGTGAAAATCGAAGACGATCTGCGTGAAGCTGCCGCCGAGCGTCGATCCCGAGCGTCCCTCGAACAGCGTGAAGGCGCCGAGGCTGCCCAGCAGCCCGCCGGCCGCCGCCAGCAGCAGCGACTCGGCCATCGTCCCGAAGAAGGTGGCAGGACCGGAAAAGCCGATCGCGCGCAAGGTCCCGATCTCGCGGGTGCGCGCGGCGACCGATGCATACATGGTATTGAGCGCCCCGGCGAGCGCGCCGATGGCCATGATGATCGCCGTCGGCCAGCCAATCCAGCGGATCAGCAGCACCGTTCCTTCCGCCAGATCGGCCAGATAGTCGCGCTCGCTGGTCGCCTTGAGCTTCAGATTTGGGTCGCTGTCGAGCAGCCTCTGCAGATCGGCCAGCCGCTCCGGCGCCTCGAGCGCGATTCGCACCACCTGAACGCTTCCCCCCCGGTTGAAGCGACTCTGGACGGTGGAAAGGTCGCCCCAGATCTCGGACTCATAGACGCTTCCCCCCGTCTCGAACAGGCCGACGATCTTCCAGTCATGGGTGCCGAAGCGTACCGTCCGGCCGACTTCCAGTCCTTCGACGGTCTCGGCGATGGCGCGTCCGACGACGAGTTCGTCGCGCCCGGGTGCGAGCATGCGGCCTTCCACCAGCTTCCAGTTCGCGCGCACCAGCGGCGCGATGGCCGTCAGTCCGCGCAGTGGCACGTTCACCGGCTGTCCGGTGGTCTTCTTGTGGCCATCGACGATGACGAAGACCTCGGGCGAGACGAGCGGGCGGCCATCGGGGGTATTGGCCGCCATCGGCACCCGCTGCAGCATGCGCACCTGATCGCGGGTGATGACGCTGTTGATCTCGGACTGCGAGCCGGGCTTCATCACCACCGCGACATCGTCGCGTCCGGCACCGGCGACAGTGCGCTGGAAACCCTGCGCCATGGCGAGAAAGGCCAGCAGCACCGCGACGACGATGGCGCTGGCCAGCAGCACCGTTGCCGACAGGCCGGGGCGCTTGGGGATCGAACGGATATTGATCCGCGCAACGGCGATGATCTGACGAACGGGCGAGAACATCAGCTCCTCCATCCAAGGCCGGCGACGATCGACAGCCGCATGGCGTTCCAGGCCGGCGGCAGGCCGGTGGCAAGGGTGAGGGCCAGCATCAGGCCGAAGCCAAGAGCCCAGGTCTCGGCACCCATCGAGAGATGCGGCAGATACTGCGCCAGCGCCTGGCCCGCCGCCTCCAGAATACCGAGCGCGACCAGCAGGCCGCCGAGGCCGCCAAGAAAGGCGATCATCGCGGCTTCCGCCAGTACCATGGCAAAGACCCCGCCGGCGGAAAAACCGATCGTCTTCATGACAGCGATCTCGCGCGTGCGTTCGCGTACCGCAAGCATCATCGTCGTGCCGGCGATCAGCAGGATGGTGAACATCGCCGCCCCCACCACAGAAGTGATGATCAGACCGACATTGCCCAGCTGATCGATGAACGCCTTGGCGAAGGCGGCTTCCGTGTCGGTGCGGGTGGCGTTGGCCGAGTTCTCGAACATCGCGTCGATGGTGCGCGCCACCTTTTCGTTGTATTCCGGTCCCTTGGTGCGCAGGACCGCCCAGCCGAAGGTGTTGCGCCGGAAGGTACGGGCCTCGTCGAGATACTTCCAGTGCATCAGCATGAAGCGCGTGTCGCGGCGCGGGTCGTCGGTATCGAGGATGCCGTCGATGTTCACTTCCCAGCTCTTGTCGCCGCTTTCCCCGTTGATCCAGATCTGACTGCGGATCGGGATGCGCTCGCCGACCTTCCAGCCGTACATCTCAGCGAGCTGGCGGCCGACCAGCACGCCCTGCCGATCCGCGATCCAGCGTTTCCTGGCCTGCTCATCGACACGAAATTCGGGATAGATCCGCAGATAGCTTTCAGGATCGACGGCAAAGGCGACGAAGACCTGCTTGGGGTCGCGAAAATAGGCGCCGACCCAGTCCGCCCAGGTGACGTCGCTCAC
>RFIU01000266.1 GCA_003695555.1 Alphaproteobacteria bacterium | reverse complement strand
TCATTGGTGAAGCGCTTGAGGAACTGTGCCGCCGTGATCGAACCAGCCGCGCGTCCCTGCCCGATATTCTGCACGTCGGCGGTCGGGGAATCGATCAGCTTGTCGTAGTTCTCATGCAGGGGCAGCCGCCAGACCTTGTCGCCGGTATCGCGTCCGGCGGCGTCCAGTCCCCCGGCGATCTCGTCGGCAGGCGTGAAATAGCCGGCATACTCATGACCCAGCGAAATGATCATCGCACCGGTAAGGGTGGCGAGATCGATCATCAACCGCGGCTTGAAACGATCCTGGGTGTACCAGATGGCGTCGGCCAGCACCAGGCGCCCTTCGGCATCGGTATTGAGCACCTCGATGGTCTGGCCGGACATTGACTTCACTACATCGCCGGGGCGCTGGGCGGTGCCCGAGGGCAGATTTTCCACCAGTCCGACGACGCCGACGGCATTCAGCTTCGCCTTGCGTCCGGCCAGCGCAAGCATGGTGCCGGTGACGATACCGGCGCCGCCCATGTCCCATTTCATCTGATCCATGCCTTCGCCCGGCTTCAGGCTGATGCCACCGGAGTCGAAGGTGACCCCCTTGCCGATGAAGGCGATCGGCGCTTCACCATCAGCCCCGCCGTTCCAGCGCATGACGGCGAGCCGCGATTCGTGCGCGCTGCCCTGCCCGACGGCGAGCAGCGCATTCATGCCGAGTGCGCGCATCGCATCCTCGTCCAGAACTTCGACCTCCAGCCCATGCGAACGCAGTTCCTCGATGCGGGCGGCAAAGGTTTCGGGATACAGCACATTGGGTGCCTCAGCAGTCAGTTCGCGGGTCAGCAGCACGCCATCGAGAACGGGGCGCAGCGCCGTCCATGCGGCTTGCGCGGCTTTCGGATCGTCAGCGGCGATTCGCAGGGTGGTGACTGAAGGCTTCTTCTCTTCCGGCTCCTTCGTCCGGTACTTGTCGAAGCGCCAGGAGCGAAGCAGGAAACCGGCGGCGATCTCGGCCGCGGTCTGCGCCGGGTCGAGAGAACTCTTCACTTCCGCCGTCTCGATCTGGACGAGCGTCTCGCCGCTCGTCAGCAGGGCGGCGGATGCCCTTGCGCCCAGGGCCATCAGCTCGAAGCGGTCGAATTCGTGCGCGCCCCCTTTCTTGTCGGCCGCGCCAAGCAGCAGAAGGCGTTCAGCCGTCAGGGAATCGGGGGCCAGAATCTCCAGCTTTTCGCCTTTGCGGCCCTTGAATCTGCTCGCTCCGATCGCCCGGGAAACGGTGCCCGAGGACGACGTGTCAAGCGCCTTCGCGCGCCCGCTCAATGGATCGACGCCAGAAACCGGCACGACCAGCGCGCCCTCGCTGTCGGTGCCGCTCGCGACGAATTCGACCTTCATTGCTGACACTCCCCTTTAACTCTTCTGATTAGCCGGCAGGCCATGCCCTACCGCTGGACGCACTCGCCTCAGGGTCAGCGACCCTCACAAGGACAGGACCGCGCGTGATGGTCTTCTTAGACCCCCGCTCGCCCGCTTGCAAAGGGGGGGGCAGATCCGGCACCGCCGCAACCGGTGACAAGGACATTCGCTCGCTTGCTCTTGTCGCCGTCCGTACCATGCTCTAGGGGCTTGATGACAGGCGCAATGGGGCCACACTCGGATGTGGCCTGACGATCGCACGGCGCGGGAAGGAAACGGTCCAGAATCATGGTGGCACACCGGCGAAGCTGTCCCTGCTCCAGCATCCGGAAAGCCGACATGTCCCGTCGCGTATTCCGGCACCTTTCCCGACTGGGCATGCTGCTGCTGTTCGCCCTGTTTTCATCACCTTTCCCCCTCGCCCGCTCGCAGGAGGCGGCGAACGCACCCGCCTCTTCCGGCCCGACCGCCGAACGGATCGACTTTGCCGCCGATCTCGTGCAGATCGACACCCGCGCCTCTCTCATTGAGGCCTTCGGGCATGTCACCCTCGCCCATGGCGGCTATCGCCTGAGCGCCGATCACGTCGTCTATCGCGAAGAGAGCGGCGAGGTGATCGCCGAGGGGCATGTCGAGATCGTCGATCCGGACGGCAATCGCCTGTTCGTCAAGCGGGCCTTGCTGGAAAACGACCTCAAGACCGGCATGATCGAGGCGGCGCGGCTGATTCTCAAGGACGGTGCCCGCCTTGCCGCCCGACAGGTTGAGCGAGACAGCGTCGGCGACAGCCGTCTGGATCGGGCCGTCTATACGCCCTGCCCGGTCTGCGATGCCGAGCCCGAACGCAAGCCGCTTTGGGCTCTGAAGGCGGTGCGCGTCGTCCACGACCGCAAGCGTCACCGGCTCACCTTCCGCAACGCCTTCCTGACCTTGAAGGGCGTGCCGGTGTTCTGGGTTCCCTGGCTGTCAATCCCCGATCCGACGGTGGATCGCGCCCGCGGATTTCTTGCTCCTGACATCTTCAGCCGCGATGAGCTCGGTCTGGTCGTCAAGTTGCCCTATTATCTTCCGCTCTCGCGCACCGCCGACCTGACCTTGACCCCGATGATCGCGACCCGTGAGACACCGGCCTTTGCCGCCCGCTACCGGCAGGAATTCTCCCGCGCCCGATTGCAGGTCGCGGGCTCTATCACCCGTTCGGAACGGCCCGGAGCGACGCTGTTCTCGACCCGACCGGCGGCCGCACGCGGCCATGTCTTTGCCCGCGCCCGCGTCCTGCATGGTGCGCGTTGGGACTCGAATTTCGATGTCAACTGGACGAGCGACGACACCTATGTGCGGCTCTACGGCTTTTCGGATGCCGACACGCTCGCCAGCCGCTACCGGTTGTCCGGCGAGGGCGCCAACTGGCGCGTGCGCGCCCGGCTTGTCGGCTATCAGGGCTTGAGAATCGAGGATGTCGCTGGGCTTACCGCGCAGGTCCTGCCATGGGTCAGCGCCGAATGGCAGGCCCCCCATCGGCCGGCGGGCGGGACACTGTCGGTGACGCTCGACAGTCTCTCGCTGGTTCGCACCTCAGGTGCCGATGTTCAGCGCGAATCGGCAGGCGCGCACTGGCAGCGACGGCTGGTCGCCGGACCGGGCTTCGTCTGGAACTTCGACCTGATGGCACGCGGCGACCTCTATCGGGTCGAGGACGCCTCGCGCATCGACGACCCCACCTTTGCCGGCCGCAACGGCACCGCGACCCGCGGCATCGCCCTTGCCGCCGCCACCTGGCGATGGCCCCTGGCAACCACGACGGGCGCGCTCTATCAGCGGGTCGAACCGATGATCCAGTTCGTCGCCAGTCCCGCGCTCGGGCCCGAGCCGGCGATTCCCAATGAGGATTCGCGCAGCTTCGCGCTCGATATCGGCAACCTCTTCGCGATCGACCGGATGCCCGGTTACGACCGTTTCGAGAGCGGACCGCGGGTCGTCTATGGCCTGCGTTATCTGTTCGACCCCGGGCTCTTCCGAATCGAGGCAAGCGCGGGGCAATCCCGACGGCTCTCGCGTCTGGTAGGCCAGTTTGCGGACGGAACCGGCATCGCCCGGCGACGCTCCGACGTCGTCTCGCGTCTGCTTGTCGATCTGCCTGGTGCCGTCGATCTTGTCTATGACGGGCAATTCGACGGCCATACCATGAGCCCGCGCCGTCACGAGGTTCAGGCGATTTTGCGTCTTGCCCGTCTGTCGCTTGCCGGCGGCTATTTCCGGATCCGTCGGGATCTCGTGACCCCTGATCGCACCAATCGGGAAGAACTGCGTTTCGAAGGCGACGTTCGTCTGTCGCGACGGTTGCGGCTGACCGGCGGCCTGATCGAAAATCTGACGAGCGACCAGCCGATCGAATACGAAGCCGGCGTGCTCTATTCGGCCGACTGCCTCGAACTCGGCCTGACGGTCCGCAAGCGCCGCACCTTCGACCGCGACATCAAGCCGGGTACATCTTTCATCTTTCGGATCCGCCTGCGCAATCTCGGCGGCTAGGCGATGCGAAATTGGGCCATCGCACCCTTTGGCTTGACCCTGCAGTGCTTAACGGATTGACTGAACGGACCAGATCGCGCGTGCAAAAAAAGGGGCGTGGAAGGTGCACCCTTTCACGCCCAAGTTCAGGGAGGAAACACGCATGCAAGCGGGAAGATCTTCATCATCCGTCCAGTGCCCGGACTTGCAGGAAATCCTGCCTGCCTTGCTGTTGTCCTTTTTAGCACAGGAATATTAACGCCAGCTTACCGCCATGCGCAAATTCGAAGAAATCGTCATTCTGACCGGTGCCGGGATTTCGGCGGAATCCGGGCTTTCCACTTTTCGTGATGCCGGCGGATTATGGGAAAAGCACCGGATTGAGGATGTCGCGACTCCGGAGGCCTTCGCGCGCGACCCTGAAGGCGTCCAGAAATTCTATAATCTGCGTCGTCGCCACCTGGACGAGGTGGCGCCCAATGCCGCGCATCGCGCACTCGCCCGGCTTGAGGCCGAATCGGATTCCCGCGTGACCATCATCACGCAGAATGTCGATGATCTGCATGAGCGTGCCGGCTCTCGAAACGTCCTGCACATGCATGGGGAGCTGAAGAAGGCGCGCTGTCTGGAATGCGGCCGAGCGAGCCGCTGGGAAGACGATATCGAGCCGACTTCCGCCTGCCCGGCCTGCGGGGCGGCCGGGCGCCTGCGTCCGCATGTCGTCTGGTTCGGCGAGATTCCACTCGAGCTAGATCGCATCGATCGACTGCTCGGCGCCTGCGATCTCTTCGTCTCGATCGGCACCTCGGGGGCGGTCTATCCCGCTGCAGGCTTCGTCAGCCAGGTCCGCGCCCTCGGCCGGGCGCATACGGTCGAGCTCAATCTCGAACCTTCCGCCGGCTCGCACTTCTTTCACGAAGCTCGCTACGGCCCGGCGGGCACCATCGTTCCGCTGTTCGTCGAGGAACTGCTGACCGGCAGATGAGTCGGGCAGGGCTTCGCCTCGCCGACTATCCGTCGCAGACCGTCAGCCATCTTCCCCATCCGCCGCCTCGATCGCAGCCATGTCCGCATCGGATAGGCCGAAGTGATGGCCGATTTCGTGAATCAGCACATGGCGCACCACCGCCTCGACCGGCGTACCGGTCGCGCGGGCATGGCGCAGGATCGGCTGGCGATAAAGCCGGATGACGTCCGGCAGACGACCCGAATCATGGATCGAGCGGCGATCGATCGAGACTCCCTGATAGAGGCCGAGAAGCTGCTCGGGAAACCGCAACCCGACCGAGGCAAGCGCGCGGGCGTCGGGCCATTCCTCGACCCGGAAGACAACCTGATCGATCGCCGCGCGAAGGCCTGCGGGAATGGTGGCATAGGCGTCCTCCGCCATCGCTGCGATCTCGTCGAGATCCGGCGGCGGGCCGAGCCATGCGCCGGAAAACGGGCTGTCCATGAATTCTCCTCCCACCTCGTCGGCCGCCGGATGTGAGATCGGCCGTGCGACGAATCAGCAGATGGGGCCTTGGCCCGCCCGCTTCAAGAAGGCTAGGAATGGGGCAGCAAGCAAAGGAGGCACCGGATGGTCGAAGCCTTGGATGAAACGACCCTGAACACGGCGCTAGAGGGGCTGTCGGAATGGACGCTCGAAGCGGGAGGGAAAGCGATCCGGCGGGACTTCCGTTTCGCCGACTTCAATGCCGCCTTCGGATTCATGAGCCGTGTCGCCCTGCTCGCCGAACGGATCGACCACCATCCCGAATGGTTCAATGTCTATAATCGGGTGGAGGTCCGGCTCACCACCCATGATGCCGGCGGGGTAAGCGAACGCGATCTCGTCATGGCGCGCGCGATGAACGACTTTGCCACGGACCTGCTACGCGGACGCTGAACGTCCTCGAGATCGTCAAACGCCGCATTTCCCGTCTTGGCCCCGGCGTCGTGAAGGGCTAGAGCAGGACGGTCGCAGGACCACCTTCTCGGAACAGGGGGCGAGGAACCCCCGCCGGGCCTGCGGCATCCTTGGGAATTCGGGGATGGCCCATTACCGCCACCGCCCGTGAGCAGGCGGCAAGCGGGTGGGCGAGCGAGGCAGCGCCATGAACGAGACTCCTTTGAAATCGTCCATTTCCGCGGCATCTGCGCCTGCCCATGGGCGCGAGCGTGCGCGGGCACGCGATGGGCGCCCATCTTCCCCTGCCAGCTGCGAGGAAGCCCGTCAGCGGTTGCGGATGGCCATCTGGCGGCCGGAAGAAGAAGCGGTCGCCGATCTCATCGCCGCTGTGCCATTGAGCGTCGCCGATCGCGCAAGAGTGCGCGACCAGGCGATCCGCATCATCGAGACATCTCGCACTATGCGTGACGAGCAGGGTACGCTGGATGCCTTCTTGCATGAATTCGGCCTGACCAACGAGGAAGGCGTCGCCCTGATGTGCCTGGCCGAGGCGCTGCTGCGGATCCCCGATCCCGAAACACAGGACATGCTGATCGCCGAGAAGATCTCGCTCGGCGACTGGAAGAGCCATCTCGGCAATACCGAGAATCTGTTCGTCAATGCCGGCGTCTGGGCGCTGATGCTGACCGGGCGGGTGGTCCGCCTCGATGACGAGGTCGAGGCCGACCCGACCCGCCTGGTACGCCGTCTGGTGCGACGCGCCGGCGAACCGGTGATCCGCCGCGCGGTCAATCAGGCGATGCGGATCATGGGTCGGCAGTTCGTCTTCGGCCGGTCCATGAAGGAGGCCTTGGCGCGGCGTGCGCGCCAGCCTGTCGAACGCCGCCTGATGAGCTTCGACATGCTCGGAGAAGGGGCACGCACGGCCGCCGCCGCCGACCGCTATTTCCGCCTCTATCACGAATCCATCGCCGCCGTCGGCGAAGCGGCTGCAGGCGAAGGCGAACGGCCGGAAGAGCGGTCTTCCGTTTCGATCAAGCTTTCGGCACTCCATCCGCGCTATGAGGATGTTCAATGGGCACGCCTTGAGGCCGAGATGCTGCCGAGGCTGAAAGAGCTGGCGCGCGATGCGTGCCGTTTCGGCATTCAGCTTACCATCGACGCGGAAGAAGCCGCCCGGCTCGACGTCTCGCTGCGCCTGTTCGAGGCGCTGGCCCGCGATCCGGACTTTGAGGACTGGAACGGCCTCGGCCTGGCGGTGCAGGCCTATCAGAAGCGCGCTCCCTTCCTGCTCGACTGGCTGCTGCTGCTCGCGCGCGAAACCGGTCGACGCATCCCGGTGCGCCTCGTCAAGGGCGCCTACTGGGACAGCGAGATCAAACACGCGCAAGAGCTCGGCGTACCGGATTTTCCGGTCTGGACGCGAAAGAGCGCGACGGACGCCTGCTATCTGGTCTGCGCCCGCCGCCTGCTCGACGAACCGGATGCCTTCTACCCTCAGTTCGCGACCCACAATGCCCATACCGTCGCCGCCATCGACACGATGGCCGAGGCCGAGGCGGACTTCGAGTTTCAGCGCCTGCACGGCATGGGCACGGTGCTTTATGATGCGGCCGCGCGGACGCTGGCAGAGCGCAGACGCCTGCGCACCTATGCGCCAGTCGGCGCGCACCGCGACCTGCTGCCCTATCTGGTGCGCCGTCTGCTCGAGAACGGCGCCAATTCGAGCTTCGTCAACCGCTTCCTCGATGCCGGGACGCCCGCGGCAGATCTGGCGCGCGACCCCTTCGCGCTTCTCGATGAGGCAAGCCCGAAGCGCCATCCGCGCATTGCCCCGCCGCCGGCGCTCTATGGGCCGCGACGGCGCAATTCCCGCGGCATCGACCTTCAAAATCCGGCCGAACGCGAACCGCTGCTCGCAGCGCTTGCGCCGCTCGCCGACAAACAGGTCGAAGCCGCCGGCCTCATTGCCGGAAAGGAGGCCGGCGGAGATCCCATCGCCGTTCATGCGCCGGCCGATCATCGCCGGATGGTCGGCACGGCTCGCCCTGCCGGCAGTCAGGAGATCGAGACGGCGCTGGCGACGGCAGCAGCCGCCTGGCGCGACTGGAACGCGCTCGGCGGACATCATCGCGCCGGGATACTGCGGGCGATGGCCGATCAGCTGGAAGCGCACCGCACCCGGCTTGTCCATCTGATCGTCCATGAGGCCGGCCGCACGCTCTCCGATGCGATTTCGGAAGTGCGCGAAGCGGTCGATTTCTGCCGCTACTATGCGCTGGAAGCGGAAGACAAGTTCGGCGGGCCGATGCGCCTGCCCGGCCCCACCGGCGAGCGCAACGAGCTGATGCTCACGGGCCGCGGCGTCTTTTGCTGCATCAGCCCGTGGAACTTCCCGCTGGCCATCTTCACCGGCCAGATCGCCGCAGCACTTGCCGCCGGCAATGCGGTGATCGCCAAGCCCGCCGAGCAGACCCCGCTCGTCGCCCATGCGGCCGTGCGCCTGTTCCACGAGGCGGGCGTACCGGAAGAGGTACTGCATCTGCTGCTCGGCACTGGACCGGAGGTGGCCGCGCCGATCGTCGCCGATCCTCGCATCGCCGGGGTCGCCTTCACCGGCTCGACCGAAACGGCATGGGCGATCAACGAGACGCTTGCCCGTCGTGGCGGCCCGATCGTGCCGCTGATCGCCGAGACCGGAGGCTTCAACGCCATGGTCGTCGATTCCACCGCGCTTGCCGAACAGGTCGCCGACGATGTCATGACCTCGGCCTTCTCATCGGCCGGCCAGCGGTGTTCGGCGCTGCGCCTGCTGATGGTCCAGGACGAGGTCGCCGACGAGATGATCGAAATGATTCTCGGCGCGATGCGCGAACGACGGGTGGGTCTGCCAGAGAACCCCGCCACTGATATCGGACCGGTGATCGACAAGGAGGCGCTCGATCGTCTTGCCGGCCACCTCTTACGGCTCAGGCGCGATGCCCGTCTGCTGGGAAGCGGAGAAACGACGGCCGAAACGGCGCACGGCACCTTCCTTGCCCCCCATGTCTTCGAGATCGGCGACCTGCGCCCGCTTTCCTGCGGCGAAGTCTTCGGCCCCGTCCTGCATGTGCTGCGCTGGAAGGGGGAGGAACTGCCAGACCTGATGCACCGTCTGCGCGAAACCGGCTACGGCCTGACCTTCGGCATCCACACCCGTCTCGAACGGCGTTGGGAATGGCTGTTCACTGAATCGATCGCCGGAAATGTCTATATCAATCGCAACATGATCGGAGCGGTCGTCGGCGTGCAGCCCTTCGGTGGCACGGGACTTTCCGGCACCGGCCCGAAGGCCGGCGGTCCCCATACCCTGCTGCGCTATGCGACCGAGCGGGTGAAGACGCTGAACACCGCTGCCATCGGCGGCAATACCGAGCTCTTCAATCTTGGCGAAGAATAGAAGGCCTCGCGACGCCTCGCCAACCATCGGGCGAGAGCGCCGCGGGGCAGGAACCGGCAGGCCATGACGCCGTGAAGCGCGATCCGTCGAAGCAATGGACGGCCGTTTAGGGGCTGGCGGGTCGTGGCAGATTGCCGGTGCCGACCGGGCCGCGTTCGGGGATTTGGTCGAAGTCGCCCGGCACCCGTTCCCATATCTGAGCACGGCAGAACATCAGCAGACAGCCGCGGATCTCCAGCCGATCGGGAGCAAGCAGGGTCAATCGTCCGCGATAGGTCGAGCGGCTGCGCGGATCGATGATCCGCCCCTTGCGCCAGGCGCCGTTCTTCGGCCGGAAACCGGCCAGCAGAAGATGACCTTCGACTTCGGCCCGCTTGGCATTGATGATCCGGCCGCAAAGGAAGGGGCCGCCCGGGCGTTCCATGCCATCGCTCGAGCAGCGAAAGATTTCGACCAGCGACCCACCGCGCCCGGTTCGCCATCGCCCGGTCACGGAAGATGCGAAAGGAACAGCGTATGACCCATCGCCCGGCGGCGCATCGGCCCGTGCCGGCAAGACCAGCTGATCCAGCATGACGATCGCAACAAGCATGAAGATGGCAAGACGCCGCATCCATGCGGGGATTGCAGCCGTTGCCTGAACGCGATTCCGAAGACTCTGCATCATTTCGCCCACCCTTCCCGAGTAATTTTCCCGCCGACATTCCATCGTCTCTTCCCCGGTTGGCGGGAATCAGGAGCGGATCGTGCCTCACATGTTCGGAAGGTGCCCGCTATTTGCGCCGAAACTTTGACGCAAGCGGGGCAAAAGGCGCGCGCTGCTTTCAGGAGCATGCTCAATAGACCGGCATATCGCGCTGCGCCGCGAGCTGCGAGATGTCCGGAGCGGGCAGCACCGGATTGGGTCTCGCTGACCCGCGCATCAGATGACGGGCGAACAAGCGCACGAGGCCGAGCCGACGCATCGCCCGACGAATCTGACGCATCTGCCGGTGCGGGTCCGCAAGATGGGTTTCGGGCGGACGTGCGCCCATCGCTTTCAGCACGTCGGCAAGCGGATGCTCGATCTCGTCTTGAAGACGGATGATCCGGGCCATCAGTTCGGCTGCGGGAGCGACGAGAGGGCCGAAACCGTAACGCGGCTGGCCCCATCCGATCAGATAGAGATGGCGGTAGCCGGGAAGCATCGAACCGCCATAAACCTTCAGCACCGGCCCTTCGACGGGGCACAGCGCCGCGGGCAGGAAGGGATAGGCGACATGATAGCCGGTCGCCGCGACGATCATGTCCAGCTCTGCCGACGTGCCGTCTTGAAAGTGCGCCCTGCGCCCCTCGAAGCAAGCGATGTCGGGGTGCGGATGAATGCGGCCATGCTTGAGATAATGCAGGATTTCGGTCGAGATCGTCGGGTGGCGCTCGAAGAGATCGTGATCCGGCTTCGGCAGGCCGTAGCGGCGATAGTCGCCGATCGCCACCCGGATCAGCGCCTTGAGCAGCAAGCGCTGTGCGAATACCGGCAGCCGGGGATGAATCAGCTCGACCGTCGGCACCCCAAAGAAGGTCTTTGGCATGAACCAGTAGCCCCGCCTGAGGCTGAGATGCGCTTCCCGTGCGACGCGGGCGGCTTCCGAGACGATATCGCAGGCGGAGTTTCCCCCACCGATCACCAGCACCCGACGCCCGGCAAGCTGCTCGGGCCGGCGATAGTCTTTGGAATGGATCATTTCGCCCGCAAATTCACCCGGATAGTCGGGCATCCGCCGGCACCAGTGGTGTCCGTTGCACACCAGCACGCCCTTGTAGCGGGCGATGCCGCCATCGGCGAAATGGACTTCCCAGCGATTGTTCTCGACCGGGCGCACCGCAATGACGCGGGTCGCAAAGCGGATCCGCTCATTCAGACCGTAGTGTACGGCATAAGCTTCGAGATAGCGGCGCATATCCTCGCGTGAGGGGAAGTCGGGCGTGCCTTCGGGCATCGGAAAATCGGGAAATTCCGTGGTCCGGCGCGACGAAATGATGTGCACCGTATCATAGACGCCATGACGCCAGTTGCCGCCAACAGCCTCGTCCGCCTCGACATGGTCATGGGGAATGCCCTGATCCTTCAGCGCCTTCGCCATCGCCAGTCCGACCGGACCGGCGCCGATCACCAGCATTTCATCGGTTCGGTCTTCAATCTCTTGCGGGCGCTGCGGCATGGCGGCGGCGTGCATCTCGTCCATCCGTCTCCCCTCCTCAGGCCGTAAGCCGGCATTCTAGCCCGGTTGCAGCTCCCCCGCGCCCGCCACAAGGGAGAGGCGGGCAGTCGGCACGGGCCGGGGCGGGAAAATCAGCGGGCGCGGCGCGGAATGGCCAGTTCGCGATGAATCGCGACGGAAAAGATCAGCCCCATCGCCAGCATCATGGTGAACAGGGCAGAGCCGCCATATGAGATCAGCGGCAGCGGTACGC
>RFIU01000265.1 GCA_003695555.1 Alphaproteobacteria bacterium | reverse complement strand
GTGCGGTGGCGGCGGAAAATCTGGCGATCATCGCGCGGGAAGGGCTCATCGATCGGGCATCGCAGATGGGCGGCATGCTCGCTTCGGCGCTCGATCCCCTCGCCGGGCATTCGCTCGTCGGCGAGATCCGCCGTCTCGGCCTCATCATCGGAGTCGAAATCGTCAAGGATCGCGAGCAACGGTTGCATTACCCCCTGGAAGCGGCTGTCTGTGCGCGGGTCGCCAATGAGGCACTGATGCGTGGGGTCATCGTCCGCGCAACCGGCAATTCGCTGGTCATCACCCCGCCCTTCATCATTGCCGAGGAGGAGATCGCCATGATCGCCGGCGCACTGGGCGAAGCTCTCGATGCGGTGGCGGCCACCCTCTCCTAGGAGGCCGTCCGTCGCCGGCGAACGACGACAAGATTGCCGAGCGCGACAAGTCCGGCGCCGGCAACCGCTGCCGGCGACCAAGAGAAATCTTCCAACAGACTCGAAATCGCCAGCGCCACCACCGGAATCGCAACCGCGACATAGCCCGAGCGGGCCAGCCCCCAAGTCTGGAGCAGTTTGACATAGAGCGTGAAGGCGATCACCGAGCCTGCCAGCGCCAACCAGGCGAGCGAGGCAAGATAGCCGGGTGAGAGCGAGAAACCGACAGGCTCGCCCATCGCCAGCGCGACAGCTGCGATGGTGAGGCCGCCATAGAGCATCCCCCAGGCGTTCAAGGCGAAGTTGGGAATACCGGCCATCGCCCGGCTGGCCGCGAAGGTATTGCCCAGCGAGGCGATCCAGGCGGCCGCCGTGCAGTAGATAAGGCCGAGCGCCGTCGAGTGGTCGAGTTCAAGGCCGTGGAATTCGGGAAGGAAGAGCAGGCCGAGCCCGGCGATCCCCAGCAGCGCGCCGAACAGCAGCCGTCGCTCAAACCCCTGCCCGAGAAAGATTGCCCCGTGTATCTGGTTGAACGGGGTCATCAGCGAGAAGACCACCGCGACGAGACCGGATGCGAGGTGGCGGGTGCCGAGATAGACCAGCAGATAACTGGTGGAAAACAGCAGCAGTCCCAGCGTCGCGAAGCGCAGATGCATCCGTGCCGGCCAGGCGAGCGGGACCCGCCGCCAGACGCATAGTCCGAAGAGCGTCCCGGCAGCGAGCAGAAAACGCCAGGCGACCGACCAGCTTTCGGGCACCTCGCCGAGCTGGAAGGTGATCGCATACCAGGTCGAACCCCAGATCAGAACACAGGAAAGGAAGAGCAGGATCGGCACGGTCGGGGGTCTTTCTTCCGGATTTCCCTGAAAGGACGGGATGGCAAGGCGTTCTGGGCCGTCGTCAGGCGGCAAGGGCTGCTCATTTCGCATCTGCGGCTGGCTGATGTCGAGCGGCAATCCAGGTTTCGATCGTATCCCGCACGGCCGTGAGCGGGTCGCGCCAGCGCCAGCCCAGCTCTTCCACCGCGCGGCTTGCATCTAGTCGTCGTGGATAGCGCGCCAGCCGGACGCCTTCGATCGTGGCGGTCGGCACCACTTCGTTGCGTCTGGCCTGCCATTCCGCCAGTCGGCCGGCGGCGAGCGCGATGGGGAAAGGGATGCGGCGCCGCGGCATCGGCCGCTTCGCGACTTCGCCGATCACATGAAGCAGGTCGTTCATCGCCACAGGCGGCGCGCCGATAATGTAGCGTCGGCCGTCTCTGCCGTGAGAGGCGGCCAGCAGATGGGCTTCGACGATGTCCTCGATCGCCAGCAGATTGAGGCTGCAGTCCAGATAGGCGGGGGGCGGATCATAGAGAAAGCCTTCGAGCATGCGGGTCGGCGGCGTGCGCCGCCGATCGTCGGGCCCCACCGGCACGGCCGGGTAAAGGATGATCGCCGGCACTCCTGCCTCGATCGCCTGGCGCACCGCCTGATCGGCGCGCCATTTCGAGCGGCTGTAAGGCCCGGCCATGGTGGAGAGCGGCGGGGCGATCGTCTCTTCATCGATCGGCGTCGGGTCGGGATCGTTCCAGCCGCGCAGGATGACCTCGCTTGCGGTATGGATGAAACGACCGATGCCGGCTTCCTGAGCCGCTTCCAGCACGACGAGGGTACCAAGGTGGTTGACCCGTTCGAAGACGGTCGGATCCGCCGCCCACAGCCCTGCATGGGCGGCAAGATGAAAGACGGTGGCGACGCCTTCCATCGCCTCGTGTACCAGCTGTCGGTTGGTGACCGATCCTTCGATCCGCCGGACATCGCCGGGGAAGGGAACGCGCATCGCGTCGGGATCAAGGACGCGGACATCGGCGCCTTCTGCTGCCAGACGCCGGACCAGCCGATGGCCGAGAAAGCCGGCGCCACCGGTCACCAGGATGGGATCGCGGATCATGTTCTGCGCTCCTCGTCCTTGCGGGCGATGAGGCGGCAGACCAGCAGGCGGTCATCCCAGGCGCTCGCGGCGATCAGACGCTCGTTGATTGCAAGGGCGGTGGTCGCCGCCGAAAGTCGGCTGCCGTCATCGACCAGCAGTTCGAAGGCCTGTCCATCGTCATCCAGCCGAATGATCCGGCTTTTCGCGTGGCGTACGCCGAAAAGATGGTCGCGAAGCAGTGCCAGGCGCCATAGGCTGTCATGAACGGCGACCAGGACTCCCGGTGCGGCCCGGTCGTCACCGTCATCGGCCGGCAGTAGCAGAGAGAGATTGTCCGGCGCACCGCTCAGCGCCGTAATGGCGCGCGGGGCGAGGTCATGGCTGTCAAAGGTGCGCAGACGCCGGCCGCGCGTTTCGGCGACCCAGACACGATCCCGTGCGATTGCGATGCCGTTCGGCCAGACGAGGGAATGGCTGATGATGTGCGCCGCTTCGGGCGTCGTCAGGGGTGCAACAGCATCTTCGTCGAGATCGATGCGCACCAGCCGGCCGCTTGCCGCCGCGGTGAGATCTTCCCACCAGCGGGCCGGGCCATGACAGGCGGCATGATCAAGGGTGACGAGCAGGGCGTTTGCCCTTTCATCGAAGGCAAGGTCGTTCGCCGCGCACCAGGCTGGTCCATGGGCCAGCTCTTTCACCGCGATGAGGCGGCCAGCGCGAAGGTCAAGACGCATCTGCCGGATGTCGGCCTCCAGCGTGCCATTGCGATAGCGGCGCGCGATGACGAATAGGCGCGGCGTATCCGCCTTTTCTTCCCCAATGGCCGTAATACCGTGCGGCCGTCGGATCGTCGCCCCCTTCAGCCGCAGCGCCTTCCATTTTCCTGCTTTGTGCAGGGCCTTGCCGAGGTCGAGCAGATAGAGACCGCCACCTGCCGGCAGCGGCCTGCCATCACGCAGGGCGCGCGCCGTTGCCCGGCGATCATAGGCCGAAAGCACCAGCATGCCGTGGCGCGGCAGAGCCGCAATGTCCTCGATGCCGATGATCGGTCGTCCCTGCTCGTCGGCCAGGCGGTGGGCGGCACAGTCCTCGACCCGAAAGTCGGGGTCGGCGGGTGCGGGCGACGGGCCGCCGCAGCCGGCAAGCAGGCCGGCAAGCAGGCCGGCGGCCGCTCCGGCTAGCCTTCGGCGCCGTATCCGAAATGCTCGAGAAAGCGACCCCATCGCCGTTCGACCTTTTCCCTCACCTCCGCCTCGGGCGCACGGTAGGTGTTCTTGCGATAGCCGGCAACGCTCTTCAGATAGGCCGCAAAGGTCGGCCGATTGCGATCCAGCCCGTCGAGCTCAAGTCGCTCGTAGATGCGCTCGATCTCGGCCATCGGATCATGTTCGAAGGCGGCAAAAGCGATCTCCACCAGCCGGTCTTCCGGCCAGTCTCGTGTTTCGGCGAAGTAACGGTCCATCATCCGCTCATAGGTGGAAAGGACGATCTCGTCGATATCGAGATGATCATAGGGCTGCAGGGCGAACTGCCTCAGCAGCTGACGGTAGAAATTCCGCATCGAGACGAAGACGCGGAAGGGGTCGCGGTGGATGTGGACGAAGCGAGCTTCCGGAAACAGACGGCGCATCTGCGCCGGTCGCGCCGTATAGACGGGATTCTTGATGATCAGCCGCTTGCCGGGCTGAGCGATGCGCAGCTTGCGATAGAAGCGGGTCAGCCTGTTTTCCCACTCGCGACGTTCTTCCTTGCCGAGAGTGTCGAAGAAGACGGACGGTCCGAAGATTTCCTCGAAGTGCCGCGGAAAATAGAGGGCGTGATAGAAGGAAACCGGCGTCATGTTGGCGAGTGCGATTTCGTCTTCCTGCGGGGCATCGCGGGTCACCGCGACACGGTCGATATAGCGATGCGCCGGCAGCCTGCGCGCGAAAATCGGCGCAAGCAGTCGCCCGAGCAGCAGGAAATCATGAGGCAGTGCGGTCGCGAACGGCGAGACGAAGGCGGCATCATCGGCCTTGGAAAGCACATTGTAGAGGTGCGTCGTTCCCGAACGCCAGTGGCCGAGAATGAACAGTGGCGGCGGTTCGCCGGGCGGGTCGGGGGCGACCGCCTCATACACCCGCTCTGCAAGGCTGAAGGGCGTCCGTCCGATCGCCGCGGCGAAGGCGCGGGCCAGCACATGGGCGCGCTCGGGCGCAACCGGGCCGTAACGGCGCCAGACCCGCCAGAGGGTCAGCGGGTCGGCGCCATAAAGGGCGTGAGAGGAATCAAAGCGTTCTTCCATCATGATGCAGCGGCTTGTAGCCGCCTAGCATCTTCTCGCCAAGCCCGTTCCGCGCTTCGGGCCGGACCCACCGATCAGCGGACCGGCACCGGCACCGTGCAGATGTCGAGATGAGCAACCGGGCGCACCACCCAGAAGGGGTTGTCGCGCCGGCGCTGCGCTTCGATGCGGGCGCGGAATTCGGCCGTATCGGTGCGCATGACGTGAAACGCCGGGCGGATGTCGTCCGGCAGGTCGGCGGCGATCATCGCCCGCCGGATCCGCAACTGCGGCCGACCGGGGGGAATGACGCCGGAATTCACCTCTCGATCACCGCGCGGTGCAGCCTGCACGAAGCGCATGCCGGCGATCACCCGGCCGAGCACGGTCAGATTGCGGTCGAGATGGCGCGGCGCCTCGCCGATGGCGATGTAGAATTCGGAGCTCGAGGTATCGGGATCGGCATCGCGTGCGAGCGCAAAGACGCCGGGACAGTGGATCGCCCAGGCACGCCCCGTCGCCGGATCGCGTCCGATCGCAAATCCCTGCCAGAAGCCGGTCTCGTTCGCCCAGATTTCGGGCTTCTGGACCGGCATGAAGGGCGTCGCCTTCGCGGCCGGGAAAGTGAACTCCGCCGGAAGTGTCGGAACCTTTCGATGTGCGGGGCTGCCCTCACCGATGCCGCCCTGTGCGACGAAGTTCTCGATCACCCGATAGAAGGAAAGGCCGTCATAGAAGCCCGAACGCACCAGCCGCTTGATCTGCGCGACCGAGCGCGGCGCGAAGGCGGGTACCAGCTCGATCGCGACACGACCG
>RFIU01000264.1 GCA_003695555.1 Alphaproteobacteria bacterium | reverse complement strand
TCCTGCTGGCGCTGGCGATCGGCGTGACCCATTGGGGCGGCGACCTGCTGGCGTTGCTGCCGGTTGCCGGCGTCTGGGTCGCCGTTCAGGCGATCGAGGGGGCCGTTCTCTCGCCCCGTCTGCTCGGTCGCGAGGTCGGCCTGCATCCTGTCTGGGTGCTGTTCGCGGTCTTCGCCGGCGGCGAGCTGGCGGGCTTGACCGGTGTCTTTCTCGCCGTCCCCATCGCCGCGGTGGTTTCGGTCCTGGTGCGCCACTTTTACCGGTATCTGTCGCAAGGAAGGCAGCCGATCGCAGCCGAAGAGGAGGATGCTGCCGAGCAGGAGCCTGCCGCATGAGTGTCGAAGACGGGCAGCTTGCTCTCGATCTTCCGCTGCGTACCGCGCTCGGCCGGCGGGATTTCCTGGTCGCACCCGCCAATCGCGAGGCGCTCGCCTTCCTCGACCGCTGGCCGGACTGGCCCGCGCACGCCGCGATCCTGCAGGCACCTCCCGGCGCCGGAAAGAGCCATCTGGCCGCGGTCTGGCGTGCGCACAGCGGCGCGCGGGAGTTGCGGCCGGAAAAGGAAGCGATCGAAAGGCTGCTTTGCGGGGCGAGCGAGGCTCCGGCCTGGCTGCTCGAAGATGTCGATCGCCGGCTTGAAAGGGACGGCGACTCCATCGAAGAGCTTCTCTTCCACCTTCTCAACCATCTTTCGGGGCGTGCGGGCGCTCTGTTGATGACGGCGCGCGCGCCGCTCGCCGAATGGCGGGTCGAGCTTGCCGACCTCGTCTCTCGGCTCAAGGCGCTACCGCAGATCTCGATCGCCCCTCCCGATGATGACCTGCTGGCGGCGGTCATGCTAAAACTGTTCGCGGATCGACAATTGCGAATCGATCCGGCGGTGCCGACCTATCTGCTGGGGCGTATCGAACGATCCTTCGCGGCGGTGGTCGAGCTGGTGGAGGTGCTCGATCGCACGGCGCTGGCCCGCCGGCGGGCTGTCACCCTGCCGCTGGCAAGAGAGGTACTCGAGACATGGAAGGCGAAGCGGTCAGCCCCTTGAAGAAACCGTCGGTCCGCAGTTCGGACGACGAGGAGCACGGCCCTGCGGTACGGATCCCGCATGAGCGCGCGCGCGAGCATCTCGCCGCGCTGCCGCCGGGCTACAAATATCTCAATCGTGAACTGTCCTGGCTGCGCTTCAACATGCGGGTGCTCGAAGAGGCGCACAACATCCGCCATCCCCTGCTCGAACGCCTGCGTTTCCTGTCGATCTCGGGCCGCAATCTTGACGAATTCACGATGGTGCGGATCGCGGGACTGCGCAATCTCGCCGATTCCGGTGTCGAGGTGACGAGCGAGGACGGTCTGACGCCTGCCCGACAGCTGGAACGGGTCAATGCGCTGGCCGGCGAACTGATCGCCGAGCAGCAGCGTACCTGGGCCGAATTGCAGGTCGAAATGGCGGAGTCCGGTATCCGCGTGCTGTCCGGCGAGGAAGTGATTGAGGCCGATGCCGAATGGCTGGAGACCTATTTCTTTGAGAACGTCTTTCCGGTTCTCACTCCGCTCGCGATCGATCCGGCGCATCCCTTTCCCTTTCTGCCGAACTTGAGCTTCTCGCTGGTGCTGTCGCTGCGGCGATTGAAGGACGGGCGCGAAATCCATGCCCTGCTGCCGGTACCCGAACAGGTGCCGCGCTTCATCAGGCTGCCCGACCGCGAGGGCGAGATCCGCTTTCTGCCGCTCGAGACGCTCATCCAGCTTCGCCTGGAGGAGATCTTCCCGCGCACTGAGGTCGCCGGCTGCGGTCTGTTCCGGATCATCCGCGACAGCGATATCGAGATCGAGGAAGAGGCCGAAGACCTGATCCGCGTCTTCGAAATCGCCCTGAAGCGCCGCCGGCGTGGTCGCGTCATCCGTCTGAAGTTCTCGCGGGCCACGCCGAAGCCGCTCGTCGCTCTGGTCAGCGAGCAGCTCGAGGTGCCCGCCGACGGGGTGCTGTTCGTCGATGGCATTCTCGACATCGGCGAGACCGAACAGCTCATCGTCGAGGATCGCCCCGATCTCAAGTACCGCCCCTATCAGCCGCGATATCCCGAACGCGTGCGCGATTTCGGCGGCGACGTTCTACGCGCCGTCCGGTCCAAGGACTTCGTCGTCCACCACCCATACGAGTCCTTCGAGGTCGTGCACGCCTTCGTCCGCCAGGCGGCACGTGATCCGGATGTCGTGGCGATCAAGCAGACGCTCTATCGCGCAGGATCGCAGTCGCAGATCATCAGCGCGCTGAAGGAGGCGGCCGAGGCCGGAAAGTCGGTCACCGCGGTGGTCGAGCTGAAGGCCCGCTTCGACGAGGCCCAGAACATCGAGCTCGCTCGCGATCTCGAGCGTTCCGGCGTACAGGTGGTCTATGGCTTTCTCGACAAGAAGGTTCACGCCAAGGTCGCCCTGGTGGTGCGACGCGAGGGCGATCATCTGCAGTCCTATGTCCACTATGGCACCGGCAACTATCACCCCGTGACGGCGCGGATCTATACGGATCTGTCCTTCTTCACCGCCGATCCGGCGCTGGGACGAGATGCGGCACGTCTGTTCAATTTCGTCACCGGCTATGCCCGCCCGAAGGAGATGGAAAAGCTCGCCATCGCCCCCTTCGGCCTGAAGAAGCGGCTGCTCGCGCTGATCGACGAGGAGATCGCCCATGCCCGGGCCGGCCGCCCGGCGGCGATCTGGGCAAAGCTCAATGCGCTGGTCGATCCGAAGATCATCGACCGCCTCTATGAGGCCTCGATGGCCGGGGTGGCGATCGATCTGGTGGTTCGCGGCATCTGCTGCCTGAAGCCCGGCCTGCCCGACATCTCCGAAAACATCCGGGTCAAGAGCATCGTCGGTCGTTTTCTCGAACATTCGCGCATCGTCTGTTTCGGTGCCGGTTACGGCCTGCCGCACGAAAAGGCTAAGGTCTTCATCTCTTCAGCCGACTGGATGCAGCGCAATTTCCATCGTCGGGTCGAAACCCTCGTGCCTATCGAAAATCCCACCGTTCACGAACAGATCATGGGGCAGGTGATGGTCGCCAATCTGAAGGACAATCTGCAGTCCTGGCGTCTGCTGCCCGATGGAACCTATCACCGTCTCGATCCGGGCGACGAACCGTTCTCGGCACATGAATATTTCATGCACAACCCCTCGCTTTCGGGGCGCGGCAGCGCTCTTCATGAAGCACGTCCGGCTAAACTTGAAGCGCCCGGGCGGGAATTGCCGGACGAAGAGGACGAGGACGACACCAATAGCGACCGGTTGAACGGAGGGGCGCGATGAGCGGGGCGGATGTTCCCCCGTCCGCTGCTGCCGGCGAGCCGAAGACAGGGGCGCAGCACCGCAGACCCGCAGATGAGGTGAAGGGGCGGCTTTCGCTGTTCCCCGGCGCCTTCGGCGAGCTTGCCCCGCATGCCGTCGGACGCGAGCCGCTGGCGGTGATCGACATCGGCTCGAACTCAGTGCGCCTCGTCGTCTTCGAAGGCTGCACCCGCCATCCGCAGACTCTGTTCAATGAGAAGGTGCTCTGCGGTCTGGGCCGCGGAGTCGGGGCGACCGGCCGGATGGATCGGCAGGCGGTGGATCAGGCAATCGCCACGCTGCAACGCTATGCGCTTTTGTGTCAGACGATGGGCGTACAGGCGGTCGAGGCGGTGGCGACGGCGGCCGTGCGAGAGGCCGAGGACGGCGCCCTGTTCGTTGAGCGGGTGGCGCGCGAGACCGGCATCGCCGTCCAGATCCTGCCCGGCGCGGAAGAGGCGCGTCTGTCGGCGCTCGGCGTCCTTTCCGCCTTTCCCGATGCGCGGGGGCTGATGGGTGATCTCGGGGGGGGGAGTCTTGAACTCGCCGAACTCGGCGATGGCGGGGTCGGCAGACAGGCGTCTTTGTCGATCGGCTCAGTCCGCCTGAAAGGACGTTTCGGCTCCGATCTCGAAGCCACCCGTGCAGCTGTTGCTGCGGCACTCGACAGCGTGCCGTGGCTGGTCGCGAACGATCACGAGGTTGTCAATTTCTACGCGGTCGGTGGCGCCTGGCGAGCGCTCGCCCGGGTGATGATGGCACACGAACATGCCGTCCTGCCGATCCTTCAGGGCTTTTCGGTGGATGGTGGCCGGGCACGGGATCTCGCGCAGGTGATTGCCCGGCAGGAACCGGAAAGCCTCGCCCGCATTCCCGGCGTCCCGGCACAGCGTGCCGAGCTTCTGCCGCAGGCGGCCCTCGTCCTCGATACGCTCTTCGCGCGATTGGCGCCGGCGCGTTTCGTGGTGTCGGCATTCGGCCTTCGAGAAGGGCTGCTCTTCGCCTCGCTCCCTCAGGAAGAGCGCCGTGCCGATCCCTTCCTCGCCGCTTGCCGCGACATCGCCCGTCGGCACGAACGATTTCCCGCCCATGCGCAGGCACTGATGACCTGGATCGCGCCACTTTATGAAGGTCCGGATGCGCCGTGCGCGTCGGAATCCGCTGCAGAGCGAAGACTGCGCGAGGCGGCCGCGCTGCTGGCCGACATCTCATGGCGCGGACACCCGGACTTTCGCGCAGAACGGGCGGTGATGGAGGTACTCTACGGCCATTTCGTCGGTGTCACGCATGCCGAACGCGCATGGCTGGCGCTGGCCCTCAACACCCTCTATGGCGCCTCTTCGAGCACCTCGCTTGCTCGATTGTGCCGACGTCTGGTGGACGACGAAGCGCGCCGCCGTGCGGAAATTCTGGGGGTTGCACTCAGGCTTGCCCAACGATTGAGCGGCGGCACCCGCGAACCGCTCGAGCGCACCCGTCTGGCGCTCATCAACGGACGACTGGTGCTCAGCGTGAAGCGGGGAGCCGAATGCCTCGTCAATGACGTGGTCGAACGCCGCCTGGCGGCGCTCGCAAGGCGGCTGGATCTGGAATGGGGAACGACGAAAGAAGGGTGACGGCAGTGGTTCTCATAACAGTCACGGGGATCAGGCTTCGGTTGATCCTGCTGCCCCTGCCGCCTCTTGCCGAGCATCCCTCCCGGGGCGGGTGATCACGATGCGGCCATCGCAGGCGGTGAAGGCGAGACGGCCTTCGAGCAGCGCCAGCGCATCACGCCCGAAGACCTCGTGGCGCCAGCCGTTGAGCACCTTTATGTCGGCATCGCGCTCGCCACGGGCCAGCCGTTCGAGATCGTCACCGCCGGCGACGAGGCGTGGCGCGACGTCGGCTTCGTCGGCCCGGATCTTGAGCAGCAGCTTCAGCAGATCGACAACCGGCGGGGTGGGGGGGCGCCGACCTTTCTTGTGCTCGATCTTCGGCAGGCGATCCTCGGGCAGCGCTTCGACTTCTTCAAGGCGACGCCACAACGCACGTCCCGCCCGGCTCGCATGAAAGCCCTGGCCGATGCCGCGCACGCGATCCAAATCCTTCGGTCGCTTCGGGGGGTGGGCGATGATTTCAAGCAGCGCCTCGTCACGCAGGACGCGATTGCGCGGCACGTCGCGAGACTGTGCCTCTTCCTCGCGCCAGCGGGCGAGCGCCTGAGCACGGGCAAGCTGTCGGGGCGAAGGACGGCGCAGCTTCAGGCGCTTCCAAGCATCCGCCGGATCCAGCTGATAGGTTGTCGGGTCGGTCAGTATCGCCATTTCCTCGGCCACCCATGCGCTGCGTCCGCGCCGCTCTAGTTCGGCCGACAGGCGCTCATAGACGGGCCGCAGGTGGATCACGTCGGCGAGCGCGTATTCGACCTGCCGCTCGCTCAACGGGCGACGCGCCCAGTCGGTGAACCGCGCGCCCTTGTCGATGCGCCGGCCGGTGATGCGGTGGACCAGCGTGTCATAGGCGACCGAGTCGCCATATCCGAGCACCATCGCCGCCACCTGAGTGTCGAAGATGGGATGGGGCAGGCGGCCGGTTGCATGATAGAAGATCTCCATGTCCTGCCGGCAGGCATGCAGCACCTTGGTGCCCGGCCAGTCATTGAGAAGCTCGTAGAGCGGGGCAAGCTCGAGCCCCTCGGCCAGCGGATCGATGGCGAATGCGCCCTGTTGGTCGGCGATCTGCACCAGACACAGCCGCGACCAGTAGCTGCGATCGCGCATGAACTCGGTATCGATGGCGATATAGTCGCTTTCCTTGGCACGTTCGAGGCGTTGCCGGAGCGTCTCGGTATCGGCGATCAGGGGCATCGGATTTCCCGTCTTGCGGTAAGGCCTCACGCGTGAGCTTCGCAGCCCCGCCGCCCCCTTGACAAGAGGGGGGCTTTGATGCGCTTTAGCGCCGCACCCTGAAGGGTGGAGCGGGTCGCCTGGCCGTGGCCGGATGGCGGACCCGTTTTTGCGTGAATTTCTGCGGGATGGCAAGCATGAGCGAGGCGAGCAGCACCCATCCGTTCCGGACCCATGCGTGCGGAGCGCTCAGGGAAGAGAATGTCGGCGAAGAGGTGCGTCTGTCGGGATGGGTCCACCGCATCCGCGACCACGGGCATCTTCTGTTCATCGACCTTCGCGACCACTATGGCGTCACCCAGGTGGTGGTCGATGCAGACTCGCCGGCCTTTCCCGTCGCCGAAAAACTGCATGCCGAATATGTCATCCGGGTGGACGGCAAGGTGGTTCCACGATCCCCCGAAACGGTCAATCCGGATCTGCCCACCGGCAGGATCGAGGTGCAGGCGCATGAGATCGCAGTGCTGTCGAAGGCCGAGGAGCTGCCGCTGCCGGTCTTCGGCGAGCCGGACTATCCGGAGGAACTGCGCCTGAAATACCGTTTTCTCGACCTTCGCCGCGAGAGCATGCATCGGCGCATCCTGCTGCGCTCCGAGGTTATCGCCTCGATCCGACGGCGGATGATCGAGCAGGGCTTCGTCGAATTCCAGACCCCGATTCTGACCGCCTCCAGCCCGGAAGGCGCACGCGACTTCCTTGTGCCCTCGCGGTTGCATCCCGGCAAGTTCTATGCCCTGCCGCAGGCCCCGCAGATCTTCAAGCAGCTCGTCATGATCTCGGGCTTCGACCGCTATTTCCAGATCGCCCCCTGCTTTCGCGACGAGGATGCCCGCGCCGACCGCAGCCCGGGCGAGTTCTATCAGCTAGACATGGAAATGGCTTTCGCGACCCAGGACGATGTCTTCGCCGCGATCGAGCCCGTAATGCATGGCGTGTTTGCCGAATTCACCGATCGCGAGGTGACGTCGCCGCCGTTCCCGCGCATCGCCTATGCCGACGCGATACTGAAATACGGGACCGACAAGCCGGACCTGCGCATCCCAATCGAAATTTCGGACGTTTCCGATATCTTCGAAGGCGGTGGCTTCGGCCTGTTCGCGAAGATTGTCGCTGCCGGCGGCGTCGTACGCGCCATTCCTGCGCCGGGTGCCGGTGCGCGAGCCCGCGCCTTCTTCGACAAGATGAACGAATGGGCGCGAGGCGAAGGCTATGCGGGAC
>RFIU01000263.1 GCA_003695555.1 Alphaproteobacteria bacterium | reverse complement strand
TCTCCGGACCGATTGCAGCAAGAATGCGACACCTCTGCCGAACGATCTCCTGGTCGCCTCTCTCATTAGGCGCAAAGATCGATCTTTCCGCAAGCGGAGGCAGGTTCGCTCTTGAAAATTAACCGACTGCACGCCCATATCGCCAAGGATCGGTCCGGACGGTCGGGGGCAGGGCGGACCGGCATGGTGTCGGATGCCGAGCAGGGGAGGGAGACGATCATGACGGAAAGCAGGACACCAACGCAAGATGCCGCCGGCAGCTCTGCACAGGAGGCGCGCTATGTCATCTACGGGCTGGATGCGTCCTATTTCACTCGCAAGGTGCTCGGCTTCTTCCACTATAAGCAGATACCGTACGAATACCGCCACAAGACCATCACGGTGCGTCCTGTCGTCGAGAAGAAGGCCGGTACGCATCTGATCCCGGTGGTGGTCACGCCCGAGGGCGAGTGGCTGTGGGATTCGACACCGATCGCCTTCGAGATGGACCGCCGCTTTCCGGACACGGCCCTGCTGCCGCCTCTCGAGACCCATCCCGTCCTGCATCTGACCGGCCGCATCCTCGAAGACTTCTTAGACGAATGGCCGACCCGTCAGGCATTGCATTTCCGCTGGATGATGGATTCGGGAATCCATGTCGGCGGTGATGATCTCGCTCGCGACAGTCTCGGTGTTCCGAAGGGCGGCAGGCTTGATGCGGAAGGCGCACAGATGGTCTTCAAGATGCGTGAGATGATCCGCCAATGGGGGACCGAGGCCTGTCGCAAGGTCGGGGCCGACCGCCGTGCTTCGGCCGAGATGGAGGGCGAATTCGTTCGCCTCATCCAGCTTCTCGCCCAGCATTTCGACTGGAGTCCCTATCTGCTTGGCGAACGCCCCTCATTGGCCGATTTTGCTCTTTATGGCGGGCTTGAGGCGCATTTTCTGCTCGACCCGATCCCGGCCGGGCTCATCGAGCGGCATGCACCGGCACTGGCAGGATGGACCGAGCGCTTGCGCGAACTGGTCGCCGACGACGGCGTGCCGGACTGGCCGGCGGAAGATCGCGTCCCGGAAACCCTTGCCCCGCTGCTGCAGTATGTCGGGCTGACCTTCCACGAATTCCTGAAGGCCAATCGCGCAGCGCTCGAAGGCAAAGAGGAATGGCTGACCCTGGATCTCGGCTACGGACCCACCCGCATCCATTCACGCGGCTATGCCGAAAAGACCCGCCGCGCGACCGCCGCCGTCCTTACCGACCTGCCTGAAGAGGCGGCCGAGGCAGTGAAGCGCGGGCTTGACCCGCTCGGCGTCCTGGAGGCGTACCGGCTCTAGAGCCGCTTCATCCTACTACAGCCCGTGGTGCTGCACACCACGCACCCGTTCGGGAAGGTCCTCAATTGGCAGGGCTTCGAGCTTGGCGAGCAGGATCGAGAGGATCGCCTGTTCTTCGCGGGTCAGCGCGGCGAGGACGGCCTGCTCGAAGGCGGCGGCCAGCGGCACCACCTGATCATAGATGTTGCGGCCCACGGGCGAGAGCGCCAGAACCGAGCGTCGCCGGTCGTCAGCTGCGAGGTGGCGGGTCAGCCGCCCTTTCTTCAGCAATCGCTGCACCGCACGTGACACTGCAACCTTGTCCATCGCGGTGCGCTCGGCAACCTCGCTGGCGGACAGATCCGGCCGCTCGCCCAAGACGGCCATCACCCGCCATTCGGGGATCGTCAGATCGAAGCGCTCCGCATAAAGGCGCGCGATCGCCCGGCTCACCCGGTTCGAGAGGGTGGCCAACCGATAGGGCAGGAAGTCCTCCAGAATCAGCGGCGCATCCCCGGCGTCTTCCATTTCTTCACCGTCCGTAGGTGCGCCGCCATTGCCGCCTTCCGACTGCTGATCGTGACCGCCACCCATCCGCATGCCCTCCAATTTGTTTCACTTGTAATCATCGGGGCTGACTGATAGAATAGTTTCAATCGTAAATGAAATCCATCCATGAGGACGGAAAGAGGATCGGGCGAGGCGCTGGCACGGCCGGCCGAGTATTCTCCTTCAGTCCGAAGGGCGGGATGCGACTCATTGAATCATTGGGGAGCTGCGAAATGATTGAGACGGTGACGCAGGACAATCCGATGGGCACCGACGGTTTTGAATTCGTCGAGTTCGCGGGGCCCAACCCGGCGGCGTTGCGCGGTCTGTTCGAGCGGATGGGCTTTCCCGTCGTCGGCCGCCACAAGTCGCGCGACATCACCCTGCATTGCCAGGGCGACATCATCTTTCTGGTGCATGGTGAGCATGAAGGTTTCGCTGCTGAATTCGCACGCGAGCACGGGCCGTCGGCCTGTGGCATGGGCTTTCGCGTCGCCGATGCCGACAAGGCCTATGCACGATCCCTCTCGCTCGGCGCGGAAGGCGACGAGGCGGACGATCGCTCGCTGAACCGTCCGGCGATCCGCGGCATCGGCGGTTCGCGCCTTTATCTCGTCGATCGCTACGGGCCTGGGCTGAAGGCTTGGATGGACGATTACGAAATGCTGCCCGACCGGCAGGAACGGATGACGAAATGGGGCGGCGGCTTGCGCTATATCGACCATCTCACGCATAATGTCCGCTATGGCCATATGGACGAATGGTACGATTTCTATCGTCGCCTCTTCAACTTCTGGGAAACCCGCTATTTCGATATCAAGGGCCGACTGACCGGTCTCGTCAGCCGCGCCCTTGCCAGCCCGGACGGCCGGATCATGATCCCGATCAACGAGTCGGAGGATCCGAAAAGCCAGATCAACGAATATATCGAGGAATACCGCGGCGAAGGCATCCAGCATGTAGCGCTCGGCACCAGCGACATCTATGCCACCGTGGACAAGCTGAGCGCCAACGGCCTCGAATTTCAGTTCACGCCCGACACTTATTACGAGAAGGTGGACGAGCGTGTCGCCGGCCACGAGGAGAAGGTGGAGGAACTGCGCCGCCGCCGGATCCTCATCGACGGCAGCCGGAAAGACGGTTTTCTGCTGCAGATCTTCACGAAAAACGTCATCGGCCCGATCTTCTTCGAGATCATTCAGCGC
>RFIU01000262.1 GCA_003695555.1 Alphaproteobacteria bacterium | reverse complement strand
CGGCCGCGGCGTCGCGCCGCCCGGCAGTACCAGGCTCGCCTGCCGGCGTTCACCCACCGCCTGCGCCAGCGAATCGGCGATCGTGTCGGCAAGCTCTTCCATCATCGCCGCGGCATTCGCATAGCGGTACCAGACGAGTCCACCGGCTGCTCGGGCATCGGCCGAGATTTCCGGCGTGCCAGCGTGGGCGGGGGTCTCCTGGCCTTGGGTCATCGCCGGCTCCTCACTCGTGCCAGGAATGGCCGTGACGTTCGGTCAGCGCAATTGCCGCCGCCGGCCCCCAGGAGCCGGCCGGATAGGGGCGCGGGCGCATGTCGGCGTCGCGCCAGCCCCGGCGAATACCGTCGATCCAGTCCCAGGCGGCGACGACCTCGTCGCGGCGCACGAAGAGCGTCGCATCGCCGTGCAGCAGATCGAGCAGCAGCCGTTCATAGGCGATACGGCGCCGATGATCGGCGAAGGCTTCGGTCAGCGACAGGTCGAGGGAGACAGGCCGCAGATTCATTCCTTCCTGGGTCAGCCCCGGCACCTTGCTCATCACCTGAAGAGTGACCCGCTCTTCCGGCTGCAGGCGGATGACGAGCTGGTTGGGACGGATGCCGGCGCTTGTTTCGGGCGGGAAGATCGAATGCGGCAGGTCGCGGAACTGGATGAAGATCTCGGTATAGCGATAGGCGAGTCGCTTGCCGGTCCGTAGATAGAAAGGAACCCCGCGCCAGCGCCAGTTCATGATCTCGGTGCGGAGAGCGACGAAGGTTTCGGTCAGCGGATTGCGCCCGGGCGCCTCCTCGAGATAGGCGGGGACCGGCTCGCCGTCGATGACACCGGCGCCATACTGGCCGGTGACGGTGTCGGCGGCCACGCTTGCCCGGTCGAAGGGTTTGAGGGCGCGCAGCACCTTGACCTTCTCGTCACGCACGGCGTCCGGGTCGAAGCGCGCCGGCGGCTCCATCGCAACCAGCGAGACGAGCTGCAGAAGATGGTTCTGGACCATGTCCTTCAGGGCGCCGGCCTGGTCATAATAGGCGGCGCGATCGCCGACTCCGATCTGTTCGGCGATGGTGATCTGCACCTGCTCGATATGGGCGCGAGACCAGATCGGCTCGAACAGACTGTTGGCGAAGCGCAGCGCGATCAGATTCTGAACGGTTTCCTTGCCGAGATAGTGATCGACCCGATAGACGCGGTCCTCGGCAAAGACACGGGCGACCGTCTCGTTCAGGCGGCGCGCACTCTCGCCGTCCTCGCCGATCGGCTTTTCCATCGCCAGACGGGCGCGAGGGTGGGCAAGGCCGGCTTCGCCCAGGGCCTCGACGATCGGGGCATAAAGGTGCGGGGCGACCGACAGATAGTGGACCGTCTGCGCCTCCTTGAGCGCCGGGACATCGTCGCCAAGACGGGTCAGCGCCGCCGCATCGGTGGCATCAAGGGGATGGTAGGACAGTCGCCGGGCAAAACGCTCCCAAGCCTTCTCCTCAATCGCCGTCTCGCCGTGGTGAAGGGCAAGTCTTTCCCGGCTGGAGCGAAGGAATTCGGCAGTCTTCTGGTTCGTGCGGGCGGTGGCGAGAATTCGCAGGTCGTCAGGCAGCAGCCGGTCGCGCTCGAGAAAATAGAGCGAGGCGAGCAGCATCCGCTGCGCCAGGTCGCCGGTGGCACCATAGAGGACCAGAAACATCCGAGCCGCATTCCTTCGTGTCATGGGACAGGCATCTCCGTCGCTAGTGTATCCGGTTTAACATTCATTCACAATGGGTAAGGATGCGAGTCCGATTAGCAATCATATTTCAAATAGTAAAAGGAAATTACGAAATTCGATATGGACAACGAAACCGGTTACATAAAACAAATTTCCTCCAAGGCGCTGCGTTTCTTCCAACCGTTTCCCTCCAAACTGCTGCGTCTCTTGCCATTGTTATTCCTGTTCGCTCCGCGCCGCTTGTCGGCCCTTTTGGCGTGTCTGCCGTGATCAATCCTGCCCGACCGGTCGTTGATCATTTCCGTGCGATGGTGGCCGTTTGCCAACGCTGCGCTGATGCCATCGCCCGGTGGGCGTTCGCCCCATGCACCGCGCTTCGGCAGAGGGCGGGCCGTCGCCTGAACGGCGGGTGGCAGGGCAAACCGGAATCGTGCGCTCGGTTCGCCGGCCCAACTCTCCGCTGCGGGCTTCCTCGCCGTGACGGGCGCCCGCAAGCGAGAAACGGCCGGATTCGATAATGGCCGTGTGGCATCGACCTCAACCGGGGGCAGCCTGAGCCGCAGTGCAATCCCCCCATCTCGGAATCGCCGGGTATCGCGTTCATTCATCACCGAAACCCCACGTTCACGGACGCGCCGGGCATCGCGTTCATCCACCATCGCACTCACCCGCCATCGGCCATGACGGGCATCGCCCATGCCTGGCAGTGAACTCCCCCGACATCGAGCTCATCCGGCATCGAGCTCATCCGGCATCGCGCTCATCCGGCATCGCGCTCATCCGACAGCAGGCTGGGCCGGAATCGGCTTCATGCCTCCGATCCTTCTTTGCGTTGATGGGGCGGCCAAGGCAAGCGAAATTTGCACGAAGATTGCAAAAATAACAAAAACAATCGATTGTATTTGCAATTTCCGTTTCTGCCTCTTGTGGGATCCACGCCATTGGGACGGGCCCTTTCGCGCGCCGCCCCTCGCCACAGGTCCGCACTTTCAGTCTTGCGGGCTGTTCCGATCTCTTCTCCTGAGTCTGTGAGCAGGATTACGGTTTCCCTGTGTCATCAGCTGGACCGCTGGCTTGGCGCTCCATCCCGACCCCTTTGCTCTGCGTATCTGGTTCGGATCACCGTTTTCCTGCGCCACCGGCTGGACCGCTGGTCTTTCGGGCAGTTCCATTCACCCGTCCCACGCAGTTTCGGGACTTCTCTCACGGGCTACATGGCCGGTCTGCAGCCTCGGGTTCTGCTCAGGCTTTCTGTCCCGTCTCTTTTTTTCACACTGTCCAATCGCTCAGCCCGGCCGTCTCCCCTGTTATCTGGTCTTTCTTGTTCGTGTTGATCGCCTGCCCCCCACTCGGCGCGCGCTTGCCCCGATCATGTGCAGGTTCCGTTCATGGGAAAGATCGAGCAGGAGGAAAACACATCGACCGTTTCAGGAATTGTGTGCAGTGCCACCCGCAGGAAACGGCATGATCGAAGAAGGCACTGCGCCATGCAGGGCCCGCAAGTGAGGGGCGAACGTGCTTCAGGGAAAGAAGTGCGGCCGGATGGTGACGATATTCCCGAAGCAGAAAATGGCGAGTCTCAGAAGCGGGTATCCGAAGCCGGGGGACGCCGTGGCGGGAAGCGACAGAACGGCGGGCGGAAGACGTATCATGGGCGGCGCTCCTTGGCGGAGCGGGCAAACGCGGCTTTGGCGGACTTGAAGACGGCGTCAGTCGTGTCCGACCGGCCCCGAGGCGTCGGCGTCATCGGGCATGCGGGGGGTAAACGCGCCATCGCGGCGCGACGACTGTCGCACGATCAGGCGGGTCGGCAGGATCACATGCGGCGGTTCCTGACCATCAGCCTGTTGCGAGGCCGGTGCCGTCCGCGCAGGCGGCGTTTCGATTCGCGACAACAGCAGATCGACGAGCGCCCGACCGCCGGCGGCGACATCCTGGCGCACGGTGGTGAGCGAAGGATGGACATAGGCGGCAAGCGGGATGTCATCATAGCCGACGACGGCGACATCGCCCGGTACGGCACGTCCGGCCTGCTCGAGCGCGCGGATGGCGCCGAGCGCGATGACATCGGAAGCCGCAACGAGACCATCGAAGGGCTGGGCGCTTTCGATCAGATCGCGGGTCGCCCGAACCGCCGATTCGCCGGAAAAGCGGGTCGGGCGATACAGTGCTTCGTCCAGCGGCAGGCCGGCTTCCTCGAGCGCCAGACGGTATCCTTCCCAGCGCAGCGCTGCTTCGGGAAAGGCGAGGTCGCCAAGAAAGCCGATCCGCCGGCAGCCCTGTTCGATCAGGTGCCGGGTGGCGGCCTGGCCGCCGCCGAGATTGTCCGACCCGACGCTCGCATAGTGCTGATCGGGCAGTCGCCCGCCCCAGACGACGAAGGGGGCGCCGGCATCGGCAAGGGCATTCAGGCGGCGATGTTCGCAGGCCTGTCCGAAGATGATGGCGCCATCGAACCGGCGCGGATGAAGGACTTCTTCCCACCAGTCGGCCCCCGGTTCGGCGCGCGAGAGCAGCAGATCATAGCCTCTCGCCGACAAGCGGTCGGCGATGCCGCCGAGCAGTTCGAGCAGGAAGGGGTCGGACAGTCCCTGTCCGGCCTCCTCGTCGATCAGTAGGATGACACAGACGGTGTCGGTCTTGCGCAGGCGCAGCTGACGCGCCCGTGCATTGAGGCGAAAGCGGTGGCGGCTGGCGAGCTCTTGAATGCGCCGGCGGGTGCGCTCATTGACCAGCGGACTGTCGTTGAGTGCGCGAGAGACGGTCGCGCCGGACACGCCGGCCAGCCGGGCGAGGTCGGCGATGGTCCGAACATTCCCCTTTCGGCCGATCGACCCGGCAGGCTCGTCGGCGGGCGCGCCTCTGCCGCCCCCCTTTTGCGTCCGGTCCGTCATGTGTCCTCCCGATGATCGTCTCGCAGCAGACGGCGGAAGACCGTCAGCGCGATCGCCAGCCCGGCAATCGGAACCAGCGTACCATAGAAGGCGACGATACCGTTCAGATGCGCAAAGAGGAAGCCCGTGATCAGCGATCCCGTGGTGCCACCGAGCGCCGAAAAGACGACGATCAGGCCGGTCATCGCCGCCTGCCGGTCGGTTGGCAGCGACGAGAGCACCGCGGAATTGATCGCCGGATAGACGGGCGCCATGAAGAGCCCGACCAGCGGCAGCAGGAAAGCCGCGATCGGCAGGCCGAACGGGCGCGCGCCATCATGCTGCGCCAGCTCGCCGGCGAGCGGCAGAACCAAGAGGATCAGGCCGGCCATCAGGGCGAGCGCGACCATCAGCAGCGGATACCAGCGAAGGCGCCGAAGCAGGACGCCGGCACCAATGCGCCCGATCGCAAGGGCGGCTGCGAAGATCGAGGTGACCTCGACGCTCGTTCTGGCGGAAATGCCCAGAATCTCGCGGTTGAAGGTGGGTAGCCAGGTGCCGATCGCCTGCTCGATCAGCACATAGAGAAAGGCGGAAACGACGAAGATCAGGGTAAGCGGGCGTATCGCCAGCCGCCACATTTGGCCGAAGGCCGTGCGCGCAGGCATGGGCGCGGCCCTGCGTGTTTCGCGCGGGCCGGGCGATCGGCACGGAAAGGGGGTGATGAGCAGCAATCCGGCGGCGGCCAGCGCCGCCCCGCCTAGCCAGGGATAGACGTTCATCCATGCCGGATCGTCGGCGGACGTATCGCCCATGAAATGACCGAAGATCCAGTAGCCGGCAAGGACGCCCAGCATGAAGACGCCTTCGAGCAGATTCATCCGGAACTGATGATCGCGCGGGTTCGCACTCAGCAGGCCCAGGGTCGCATAGGTGGACACCTTGATGACCGCGAAGCTCGCGCCGGTGGCCAGAAAGAGAAGCTGTGCCATGGCGAACCGATCGACCAACGGCATCGCAAAGAGCGCCGCGGCGACGACCGCAAGCGCGATCACCATCGCCCGCCGATAGCCGAAACGGGCGAGAAAGGCGGCGACCAGAAAGGAAACGCCCGCAATCGAGAGATCCTTGAAGGCCTCCAGCGTGCTCGCCGTCGTCTTCGCCACTCCGAAATAGCGGATCGACTGAAGGATCACCGTGCCGACACTGTTAAGGAGAATCGCGAACAGGGCATAGGCGAGCAGCAGGGCGAGAAAGACCCGCCAGCCGGACGCCCCGGTGGAATGACGGCCGGCAGGCGCGAAAGGGCCGGATTTCCCGTCGCGGCGGACCTTCGCCGCCAGCCGGTCCGCAGCGCCGTCCTCTGGCGTCCGCCCGTCATCAGCGTTGCCTTCCTCTCGGCCCGCCGTCTTATCTTCCATCCGCCTCTTCCTCTCTTTCGCCTCCTGCCTCCATCATGGAGCACCGCTTCCGGTATGCTCACGCATGGCGGAAGACCGGCTTTTCCGCCAGATTGCCTGTATGCCGCAAAAAAGTCTTGCGTCGAATTTAATCGATTGCAATGCTGAACAACGAAACAGGCCCCGGGGGTTTCTGTCAAGTCTGTCGCCGGCGGGCAGGCAGATTTTCCCTCGCCTGTCAGGGGCGTGGGATGGTCGCGAACTCACGAAAAGTCCAGCGGATTTCTTCGTGGCAACGGAACATCGAAAAGGTCCCCGGTGACCAGCTGTAACGCGGCGAGCGATGGGATGAGCATCGACGGCCAATGGGAAGAGCACCGGTCAAAGGGAATAGCGCTGGTGAATGGGGGCAAGCCGCTCCGGTGGCGGATCCTTTCGCTATGGATGATGGAGGAAGGATGAAGCGGGCATCGGGTGAGGTGCAGCGATTTGGCGAAGACGGGTACCGATGCCGTCCGTGGGATTGGGGGAGGAAAGGAAGCGCCAACAGGGATCCCAGGAAAGGAAGAATCCGACCATGAGCGGCAGGCGGATCATCGAACGGATTCTTGCCGGCGGCGATCAAAATGACGATGCGAGCGGGACACTTGCCGCGCTTTTCGCCTTGTCGAATGGCCGGCTCGGCATCCGCGCCGCTGCCCTGCGCCATGCCGGGCGGGGTGTTCTGACGAATGCCGAGCGGGCTTTTCATGCCGACATTCATCGGCGCGTCGCATATGTGCATCCCGAGCCGGCCCATGGCCTTGCCCGCTTCAACGAGCGCCTGCTCCATGTCCCGCATCCCGGTCTGGTTGCCATCCACCCCGTTGAAGGTCGTCTCCGGCTGGCAGATGAGCGCTGGCGGCTCGACACCGAGGCCGGTCGGGTCGAGGCCGAGGCGCGGATCGACACGATCCTGGGCCGGAAGGCGGCGGGCAGCACTCACCCCTGCGCGAGCGTGCGGCTGGTGCGCAGCTGGCGTCTGCCGGAGGATGGTTCGCCCTGGTTCGAGGAGGAGCTGGCCCTCGAATGGCCGGACGACGGGGCGGCAATGCAGCTGGTCGTCACGCTCACATTCGGTGCGTGGCCGTCATCAGATGATCCGACGGACAGGGCTGCGCCAGATGTCGAGCGGGCTCGCTCGGACGAGATGGCGACCGTCGATCCGCGCCGCGCCGACGAGGAATCCGAGCCCGGCTTTCGTCTTTCCACCTTCGAAGAGGATGGCCCGCATGTTCGTGCCCGTTGGCAGGCAGGGGCGGGGAGCTTTCTTTCGCAGGGCGGCCGGACGGTCTTCACCCCGGATTGCGGTGATGGGGTGGGCCTTGAAACGCGGATCACTCTGCACGCCGAGATCGAAAGTCGGCGGCGCAGACAACAGGCCAACCTGCGCTGGCGAGCGGATGATGCGGACCGGGCGCTGATGGCCGAAGTCGAATTCACGGCCCGGCCGGCAAGCCGGCTGCGGATCATCCGTCGGGTGGAATATCGCCCGCTCGTATCCGCAGCGGCCGCAAAAGCCGAAGAAGGCGGCGGTACCATCAGCCGCTCTGCCACCACCGACGGCAGTCGAGGATCGCTTGCGAACTGGTGGCAGGCGGCGCAGGTAACACTGAGCGGGGCAAAGGATCTTGAGGAGGCGATCCGGCACGGGCTCTTCCATCTGCACGGGGCCGCGCCGCGCATGCGTGGCAGCATACCGGCCAAGGGACTGACGGGACTCGGCTATGAGGGTCACATCTTCTGGGATGCCGATGTCTATATGCTGCCGGTATTTGCCGCGCTTGCCCCCGAGGTCGCCCGTCGCATGCTGCGCTTCCGGATCGCCGGGCTGGACGCTGCGCGCGAGCGTGCCCGCGAGCTCTCGCTCGCCGGTGCGCTCTATCCTTGGCGGACGGTGTCGGGAAGCGAGTGCTCGGCCTATTTCCCGGCCGGGACCGCGCAGTATCATATCAATGCCGGGATCGCCTATGCCGTCGAGCTCTATGAGCGGATGACGGGAGACGAGGCCTTCGTCTTCGACGAAGCGCTCGCCATGCTGCTCGAAACCGCTCGCCTGTGGCCGGCAATCGGGCATTTCACCGCCGAAGACCGCTTCGAAATTACCTGCGTTACCGGCCCCGATGAATACAGTGCGCT
>RFIU01000261.1 GCA_003695555.1 Alphaproteobacteria bacterium | reverse complement strand
TTGGTGCGCAGCGTCGCCTTCAACGACTTCCAGAACCAGTTCAAAGTCACGTTCAGCTTGGTCTTCGGCTGTCCCTTCTCGAAGCGCAGCTGCTCGCGCCGGCTGAAGAGATCCTCGCCGGTCAGATCGACCGCCGCCAGCGGTCCGGGTGCGGCCCTGAAACGGGTGATCTTCGTGTCGTTATAATTGAAGCCGACGGTCAGATCGAAGTTCCCGAGATTGCCGGCGTCGCGCTTCCAGGTGGCGACCAGATCGATGCCCTGCGTGCGGGTATCGATGCCATTGATGAAGAAGCGCGCCCGCTGCACCCCCGTGATCCCCGCCGCGGTCAGAATCGGCACGACGACCGAGGAAGAGAGATTCTCGGTCAGGACGATCCGCTTGTCGATGGTGATCCGGTAATAGTCGAGAGTGACATTCAGCTCGTCAGTCGGATCGGCCACCAGACCGGCGGAGAAATTGACCGACTTTTCCGGCTTGAGCGGCTTCGCGCCCAGCGCCTGGGCAACCGGGCTTTCGACCGGGAAGGTGCCGACCTCGAAGGGCTCGCCACCGATGAAGACCGTCGCAGTCGAGGTGAAGAAGCGCTGCGAGAGCGAAGGCGCACGGAAGCCCGACGAGACCGAGCCGCGCACGGCCAGTTCGGGAATGAGCTGATAGCGCGTCGCGAGCTTGCCGTTGAGCGTCGAGCCGAAGTCCGAATAGTCCTCGAAGCGCCCTGCCACCGACACGTTCCAGTCCTGCGTCACATCGGCGTCGAGCTCGGTATAGAAGGCCCAAGAATGGCGGTCGCCGGTCACCTCGTTGGACGGCTGGAAACCGGGGAAGACCTGCGAGCCGGCAGAGCCCGTGAACGGCCCCTTGATATAGGAGGCGGGCTCACCGGCAATCACCTGATAGCGTTCATCGCGGTATTCACCGCCGAAGGCGACGGTCAGCGGTGACTCCAGCCCGTCGATATCGAACTCGCGCTGAAGGTCGGTGTTCCAAGTGAACTGCCGGAAGCGCAGTGCGCCGGCGTCGAATTCGGTCGGGCTGGTCGGACCCAGCGAGGTATTAAGGCTGTTGGTGACGCCGAAATTCACCTCATCGACGCCCCAGACCAGGCTGGTATCGACATTCCAGCCCGCCGTCTCGCCCCGCACACCGCCGGCCGCGGACCAGTCGTTCACATTGACCCGGATCATCGGCAGGAATCCGTCGGGATAGATTTCCGGGACATTGCGGGAATCCTTGGCCCGGCGATAGAAGCCGGCGCTCTCGCTGCGCCGGTCACCGAGTGAGCCGAAGGAATAGAACTCGAAGGAATCATTGATCGGCACACCGGCATTGTAGAAGACATTGATGTCGCGCAGGTCGGAATTGCCGAAGCGGTGATTCAGCCGGTTGAAGGTGATCTCGCGCACGTCCGAGAGATCCGCGAACTGCGGTCGCGGATCGAAGCCGGCGCGGTTGGTCGGATTGCGATCGCGGTATTCGCCGGCGATGTGGAAGAAGCCCTCCTCGCCGACCGGCAGGCCGAGATCGCCGCGAACGGTCAGCGTCTCTCCGTCATGGGCCTTGCGATTCTTGCCGGTCGGGACCAGCACGATATTGCCGCGATCGTCGAGCTGCGGCAGGCCGTTCTCGTCAAGGGCGACGCCGGCGATATCCGGCACGCCGTCAAGGGTCGTGACGAACTGACCATAGGTGGCCGAGAGCGAACCGCCTTCCGGCGAATCCTTCAGGACGACATTGATGACGCCGGCAATCGCATCCGAACCGTATTGGGCGGCCGCGCCGTCGCGCAGCACCTCGATCCGCTGAATCGCGGTCGGTGGAATGGTGTTCAGGTCCACCGCGCTGGAACCGCGACCGACCGAACCATTGACATTGAGCAGCGCAGAGGCATGGCGCCGCTTGCCATTGACCAGCACCAGAGTCTGATCCGGCCCCAGCCCGCGCAGCGTTGCCGGACGGATCGAATCGGTGCCATCCGTGATCGAGGGCTGTGGAAAATTGAAACTCGGCAGCAGATTGGCGAGAATCAGATTGGTTTCGGTAAAACCGTCGGAAAGGATCGCATCGGCCGAGACCACGTCGATCGGTACCGGGCTGTCGGCCACCGTCCGCCCGCGCCGGCGAGAGCCGACCACGAGGATCTGCTCCAGCTCTTCCTCTTCCGCAGCGCCGGCAGAATCGCTTCCCGCCTGCGCGTCATCGGCGGCATTCCGATCCTGCGCCGGTACCGCGGCGGCTGTCGGCGCTCCGGCAGTATCCGCTGCGGGCTTTCCGTCCGCTGCCATTGCGCCGCCGCCGACCATGGTCAGCAACACGGCACCGAAGGCGCCGCCGAGCATCGTCAAGCAACGCCACCGACATGCCGCCGCGCGGCAGGCATGATGTACCGTCATCCTGTCCAACATCCGTTTCTCTCCCTGTTCATTGTTCTCTTCCGCACACCTTGGCGGCCGGGCATGTACCGCTGAGGGAAGCCGACCGTCCGGCATCCCCGCTTGCCCGCCGGGACATTTCATCCGCTCGGGTGCCGATTCCCGTCGCGCTCCCCCGCTTCGCGCAGCTTATGAAATCTTCTGCCCCATGAAAGCCTTTTCATCACGAAATGGCATCATAGTTTCAATCTGTTGCATTTTGACAACATATACTGTCCTGTTTTTTGCAAAAAATGAAAAATCCCACCCCACGTTCTGTTATTCGTGAAATCGACCCAAGGCAAGAAGGAACGATGGCCGGCCCAGCGCCAATCAGTGGGCCAAGGGCTGCGACCCGGCTCATGATCGTCGCCCCCTCCAAAATCCATTGATTGATCCTGCGCGCGACCAGGGAGAAGGGGGAAGGGGCGAAGCAATCCGGACAGGCGGCGGCCCGTTCATGGTTAACGCTTTGGTGACCGGTTTCTCCTAGGCTCGCCCTGAGAGCGGCGGAAGTCGTGATCCGCTGGAAGGCCAAGGAACGCAGGGGCGACATATCATGCCGGTACCCTTCCATCGCCACGAGCTGGAGCCAGCGGACGCAGCGGCCGTTGCCGATGTCCTCGCCACCCCATTCCTGACCAGCGGCCGGGTCGGTGCGGCAGTTGAAGAGCAGATCGCCGAATTCCTCGGTCTGCCGCATGTGCTGCTCACCAATTCCTGGACCAATGGCGCGATCGCGACCCTGCTCGCGCTCGGGATCGGCCCCGGCGACGAGGTGATCGTGCCGGCAATGACCTTCATCGCCACCGCCAATGTGGTGCGGCTCGTCGGTGCGACACCGGTCTTCGTCGATGTCGATCCCGATACCCTGATGATGATGGCGGACGGACTGGAGGCGGCGATCACCGCACGCACCCGTGCCGCAATCCCCGTTCATCTCTACGGGCAGATGGCGCCGATGCGCGCGCTCGCCGCGGTCGCGGCACGACACGGCATCCGGCTGATCGAGGATGCCGCCCACTGCTTCGAAGGTGCGCGCGACGGTGCCCGGCCGGGCGCACTTTCGGACGCCGCGATCTTCTCCTTCTATGCGACCAAGAACGTCACCTGCGGCGAGGGTGGTGCGATCGCGACTCGCGATACGGACCTCGCCGCGCGGATCCGCCAGACCCGGCTGCACGGCATGTCGGCAGGCGCCGCCGACCGCTTCCGAGGCGGTCGCTATCGCCATTGGGACATGACCCGGCTTGGCACCAAGGCGAACCTGCCCGACCTTCTCGCCGCCCTGCTACCGGCACAGATCGCGCGCGTCGAGGAACGCCGGCAGAAACGCGAAGCGCTGGCCCGACGCTACCGGGAAGCTCTTGCCGGGTTCGCCCCCGATCTCGTCCTGCCGGCATGGGTCGAAGGGGCGAAGCACGCCCATCATCTGTTTCCCGTCCATGTCGCCCCGCATATGCGCGACACGCTACTCGCGCGGCTCACCGAAAGCGGCATCGGCGCCACCGTCAACTATCGGGCGGTACCGCAGACCCGCTACTGGCGGGACTTTCTGGGCGAAGAGCGGGCGGAGCACGACTTTCCAGTCGCCACCCGTTGGGGTGAGGGGACCTTCTCGCTGCCGCTCTATCCCTCGTTGGGGGAGGCAGAACAGGACGAGGTGATCGAAACCTTGGCGCGTATCTTGCAAGAGCACCTGCCAGAAGGGGCATGACGGGCAGGCAGTGCCCCGGCGATTGCGGCGAAACGGTGGAGGATGGACAAGATGGCGCAGATAATGGTGACGGGAGCGGGTGGCTATATCGGCAGCGTTCTGGTGCCGATGCTGCTCGCCGCCGGCCATGACGTGGTGGCGATCGACCGCTTCTTCTTCGGACGCGAACGACTGGAAGGCGCTGTCGGACGTCTCAAC
>RFIU01000260.1 GCA_003695555.1 Alphaproteobacteria bacterium | reverse complement strand
GGCGCAGACCGCCCAGCAGAATGAGCAGGTCACGGGCGACGACGAGAACAACCAGCCAGATCGGCATCAGACCGCAGACGCCCCCGGTGGCATAGACCGCCGCCATCACCGACTTGTCGGCAAGCGGGTCGAGGATCGCGCCGAAACGGCTCGCGACCCCGAGGCGCCTTGCGATCGGCCCGTCGATCGCATCGCTCAGGCCCGCCAGCAGAAACAGCCAGAAAGCGGATTCCAGCCATCCCTGCGCGATCAGCCAGACCAGTGCCGGGGCACTCGCCAGACGCGCAAGGCCGAGCAGATTCGGGACCGTTTCCAGGGTGCGACGCAAGAGGGAGGCCCGAGCCCCTGCCGCCCGTGCTGGCGGCCGCTGATTCTGATTCCGATACCGGCTCGGCTCCTCTTCGTTCACGGCAGAGCTCCAAGATCAGCGGGCGGGGGCGGCATTTCCTTCCACGCCGATCAGCTCGACGGTGAAGAAGAGCGGGGTGTCGGGCGGAATCACCTTGCCGGCCCCGCGTGAGCCATAGCCAAGACGGGCGGGGATCAGCAGCTCCCACTTGTCGCCTTCGTGCATCAGCGAGAGCGCCTCGACCCAGCCGGGAATCAGGCGATCGGAGGGAAAGCGCGCGGGCTCCCCTCTTGCATAGGAGCTGTCGAACACCCGGCCATCGAGAAACCGACCCTCGTAATGCACGATCACCATCGCGCCCCTGGGCACCCCTGCCCCTTCGCCATGCCGCAGGACGCGATAGGCAAGCCCCGACGGGCGCTTCACCACATCACCGCGCGCCAGCCATTGCGACATGTCGATGGCGCCGACGGTGGCCGATTCGTCTGCGGCCGGCGCGGCGGATCCGGCCGCGGCATCGGCGGAAGAGGCCGGCTCTTCGGCTGGCGCGCCCCGGTCATCGGACGATCTGTCACCGCAGGCGACCAGCCATACGAGAGGCAGCAGAACCGCCGTCAGGTGAAGCCATCGTCTGGTCATGCGTCTTTCCCTTTCTTTCCTTTCGCGGCGCCGGCTGCACCGCTCTTCGCGCGATCCCGTCAGGGGAAGCGTCCCCATCTTCTGACGACACCGCGGGGACGGGAATTTGTCTTGCGCCCCGAATTCACACTATGCTGGCCACGGGGAACAAGCAAAGAGGCAATTGTGAAACTCAAAAGACTGCGATCTCCCGTCATGCGGGCCCTGTGCCGCCTCGATCGCTGGCTTACCCTGGGGGGAAGCCGGACGAGTGATGGCGCAGAGCCGCTGGAACCGAAGGTCCGCCGCCAGCTGGAGGCTCGTCTCGTCGAACATGCCTCGAGCGGGGTTGCCGCCGGCAGCATCATCCACGTGATCCTGGCGGTGATCCTCGTCTGGGTGCTGCACGATCGCGCTCCCCATTCGCTGCTCTACGGCTGGCTTGCCTTCATGATCTTCGCGGCGACCGTACGCGGCACCGCCTGCGCCTGGTATCTGAGACGGCGACGCGGATCGACCCGCCTCGGCAAGTGGCTGCTGGTCGGACCGGCGGTGCTGACCGGCATCGCCTGGGGGTCCCTGTCGGTGCTGTTCTATGTCGGCGACAACGGCATCGCGGACCTGATGATCATCTTCATCACCGGCGGCGTCGTGCTCGGCGCGCTCGCTGTTTCCGGCGCCTATCAGCCGGCCTTCTACACCTTCTTCCTCATCGCCTTCACTCCGGTGGTGATCGTCACCTTCGCCGTCGGCGACCGGCCGCATCTCGGGATGGGGCTGATGCTCACCCTTTTCTGGTCGACCGTCGTCGTCTTCGGTCGCCGCTTCGGAAAGGCGCTAGTCGAGCAGATCCGGCTGCGACTGCTGCATGACCGACTCGTCCAGCGCCTCGCCGAAACCCAGCAGATACTGGAAGCCGCGCTGCAATCGCGCCGCGACAGTTTCGCCATCTTCGACGAGAACGACCGGCTGCTGCTCTGGAACGATCGCTTCGCCGACGGACTCGCCCCCTATCTGGACCAGATCGAACCGGGCATCACCTTTGAGGAGCTGATCCGCGCCTCGGCTAGGAACTCGGCCCATGAAGCCGGTCTTTCCATCGAGCAGTGGATCGAGGCGCGCCTTGCCCTTCATCGCAATCCCGGTGCCCCTTTCGAGCAGCAGGTCGCGGACCGCTGGCTGCTGGTTCAGGAATTCCGCACGCCGCGCGGCCACACGGTGCTGATCCATACCGACATTTCCGAAATCAAGGCACGCGAGCACGCATTGCGCGATTCGGAAGCGCAAAAGGCCGGGATCCTGGCTGCCGCCCTTGATGCGGTGATCTCGATCGATCTGCAGGGAAGGATCATCGAATTCAACCCGGCGGCCGAGCGTATGTTCGGATGGTCGGCCGACGATGTCCTCGGCCACAAGCTGGTCGATCTGCTGATCCCGATGCGCTACCGCCGCGCCCATGAGGAGGGGCTGAAGCGCTATCGGATCACCGGTGAAGGCCGCGTCGTCGGCGACCGCCTTGAAACCTATGCCCTGAAACGCGACGGATCGGAAATGCCGGTCGAGCTGTCGATCAGCGTCGTGCATACGGCAGGCGGGGAGATCTTTTCCGCCTTCGTGCGCGATATCAGCGACCGGCGCGAGGCGGAGGCCGAACTGCGCACCGCCCGCGACACAGCCGAGGCCGCATCGCGTGCCAAGTCGGAATTTCTCGCCACCATGGGGCACGAGATCCGTACCCCGATGAACGGCGTACTGGGGGCCATCGAGCTGTTGCTCGACGGCACCCTCGCGCCCGAACATGAGCGCCTCGCCCGGGCCGCCTTCGGTGCCGGCGAACTGTTGCGCAGCCTGCTCGACAATCTGCTCGACTATTCCCGGCTCGAAGCCGGCAAGCTCGAACTCGACCCCCAGCCCTTCGCCCTCGGCCCACTGATCCGGAACACGGCCGAGGTACTGCGGCCGCAGGCGGAGGCGAAGGGGCTGCGCCTGGAGCTTTCCTTCGCCGACGACCTGCCGCGCCATGTCCTTGGCGATGCCGGACGATTGAGGCAGATTCTGCTCAATCTGCTCGGCAATGCGATCAAGTTCACGGAGCGGGGCCATGTCCGCATCCACGCCCAACGACTGGCCGGTGACGATCAGTTCGCCATCGTCTCCTTGAGCATCGAGGATACCGGTGCCGGCATCGCCCCCGAGGCTCAACGGCGCATCTTCGAGAAATTCGAACAAGCGCGGCCAGGGGCGGCGCGCCGGCATGGTGGCTCGGGTCTCGGCCTTGCCATCGTCAAGTCGCTCCTTGAACTGATGGGCGGTGAGATTTCGCTGGATAGCCGTCCCGGTGAGGGATCGCGCTTCGAGTGCCGGATTCCCTTCGTCCTTGCCGAGGCGATGGTCTTACAGGAAGATGCCGGTATCGAGGCCAGACCGGGCGGCTCCCTGCCGCGTCTCGACGGGTCGACGATTCTCGTCGTTGACGACAGCGAAACCAATCGTCTGGTCATCGCCGAAATGCTGCGTCGCGCCGGCGCCGAGGTGATGGAAGCCGGCCATGCGATCGAGGCGCTGCGCCGCGTGCGCGCCCATGCGCCCGACCTGATCCTGATGGATATCGCGATGCCCGACGTCGATGGCATCGAAACCACCCGTCGGCTGCGGACGGACGGCTATGAGGGACCGGTCGTCGCGCTGACCGCCCATGCCGCCGCAGAAGACCGCACGCGCCTGCTAGCACAGGGTTTCGTCGAGCATGTCGCCAAGCCGGTCCGTCGCGGCGAGCTGATCCGCACCATCCGCCAGCTGCTGGACCAGCACCGAACGCAGGACCCGGCAGAAGGCGCCGTCATGGGTACGGCTTCCTCATCCCCCCCCGGCGCCGCTCAGGCCATCGATGCAGTTCTCGAAAATCTTCGCGAAGACATCGGGGAGGTGGCGCTGGAACGGCTGATCGAGCGCTTTCTCGGCGAGGCGCAAGAGAGACGCGAGGCGATCGGAGCAAGCCTCGCCGACCGGGATCTCGAGGCCGTCGAGATCAGTGCCCATGCCCTGAAAAGTGCGGCGCGCACCCTCGGCGCGATGGGCATCGGCGACGCCGCCGAGGCGCTGGAGACTTCCGCCCGCTCGGGCGATCCAGCCGCCGCATCCCAGGCGTTCGAATCGCTGAAGGCGGCGCTCGAAGAGGAAGTTTCGGCGATCCGCCAGTGGCGAGCATCGGCACCCGGGGAGGATGCGACCGCTGACCCGCCGGCTTGACGGCCGTCGGGCGCGACACTTCAGTCCGAAGGTTGCTCCGCCTTCGAAGCACCCTTACCCTTCACGCTCGCCGTCTTCTTGGCGGCCGGCCGCTTGCGTGGGGAAGCGCTCTTCCTCGTTTCGAGCGCCGCAAGTCGTTTCTCGAGCGCTTCCACCCGGGTTTCCAGCGCGACATTTTCCTCGCGCGCCTTTTCCGCCATTGCGCGCACGACGTCGAACTCGTCACGAGTGACGAGGTCGAGTTCGCCAAGACGGCGTTCGAGCCAGGCCCGCCATGCCGCCTCCATCTCCTGGCGAAGCGATCCTGCCGCCCCCATCGCACCGCTCATCAAGCGGGCGAGGTCGTCGAAGATTCGATTGTCGGTCTGCATCGCTAACCCTTCCTGGAAATTCCCTCCGCGCGAATATCGCGCATCATCGCCGAACCATCCGGGCGCACTATGCGGCATCGGACCCGTAGCTGCCAACACTCGATTGGGAACGAAACGCCACTCGCGACGGCCTTCTGCCCTGTGACGCTTGACAGCGCGTCGGCCAGTCCCGTCTAGAGGGACGAACCTGCTCGTGCCGGATGCGGCGCGGGAGAATGGCTGAACGGGAGGTGCCGGTGGATATCATCCCGCCCATCATCGACGTCCTCGCCTATCCGCAGATCGACCCCGTCCTGGTCCGCATCGGGCCGCTGGCGATCCGCTGGTATTCGCTCGCATATCTTGCCGGCCTGCTGTTCGGCTGGTGGTATCTCAAGCGACTGGTGCGAGTCGCGCGGCTTTCCCTCGCTCAGCAGGCGGTGGACGACTTCCTGCTCTATGCGACCTTCGGGGTCATTCTCGGCGGCCGGCTCGGCTATGTAATCTTCTACAAGCCGTCACTTTATCTGTCCGATCCGCTGGAGATCGTCCGGCTGTGGGATGGCGGCATGTCCTTTCACGGCGGGCTGATCGGCGTCGCGGTCGCGATCCTGCTCTTCGCCCGACGGTTTCAGGTGGCGGTGCTGCGCTTTTCCGATCTCGTTGCGGTGGTCGCGCCGATCGGTCTGTTCTTCGGCAGACTGGCCAATTTCATCAATGGCGAATTGTGGGGACGGCCTGCCGATCTCCCTTGGGCGATGGTCTTTCCCCGCGACCCGCTGCAGATTCCCCGCCATCCGAGCCAGATCTACGAGGCGACCCTTGAAGGGCTCCTCCTCTTCGCGATTCTCAATTTCCTGTTCTGGCGCCGGCCCGCCTGGAGGCAGCGCGAGGGCGGGCTGACCGGTGTCTTTCTCGCCGGCTATGGCACGGCCCGTTTTCTCGTCGAATACACTCGGGCGCCGGATTCCTTTCTCGGCCTGATCGCGGGCGTGATGTCGATGGGGCAGATTCTCAGCCTGCCGCTTATTCTCGCCGGTCTCTGGCTCATCGTGCGGGCGCGACGAACGGATGGAACGCAATGAGGCGACCGTTGCAGGCGTCATCGACTCCGCTCGCGCGCGCTCTGTCGGCCGAGATCGTCGCTTGCGGGCCGATGCGGCTCGACCGCTTCATGGAGCGGATCCTGCAGGATCCTGAACACGGCTACTATCGCCGGGGCCGACCGCTCGGGCGCGAGGGAGATTTCATCACCGCTCCGGAGATCTCGCAGATCTTCGGCGAGCTCGTCGGCCTCTGGCTCGCCGATCGCTGGATGGCAGCGGGTCGGCCGGCCCCCGCGCGCCTCGTCGAGCTCGGCCCCGGTCGCGGCACGCTGATGGCCGATGCGCTGCGGGCGATGGCGGTGGTGCCGGAACTGCACCGGGCGCTCGATGTCCATCTCGTCGAATCGCACCCGGAGCTGAAGCGTGAGCAGGCGGCACGCGTCCCCGGGGCCCATTGGCACGATCGCTTCGATGATGTGCCGGCCGGTCCCCTGCTGCTGATCGCCAATGAATTCTTCGACGCTCTTCCCATCCGACAGTTCCGACGCGAGGCGACCGGCTGGAGCGAATGTCACGTCGGCCTCGACGAAGAGGGGGGCGATTTCCGTTTCGTCTTTCGGCCGGTGCCCGCGCGCACGCTCGAAGATCTTTTCCCCGCCGGTCGGCTCGCCGGAATCGCACCCGGGGGCATCATCGAGGCGAACGAGGCCGCGCGCGCGATCATGACCCTTATCGCCCGGCGGCTCGCCGAGGAAGGGGGCGCGGCCCTCATCATCGATTACGGCTATGCTGCTCCCGGCCATGGCGACACCCTGCAGGCGGTGCGCCGTCACGCCCGGGTTCCGCTCTTCGAAGCGCCGGGAGAGGCCGACTGGACCGCCCATGTCGATTTTACGGCGCTGGCAGCGGCTGCCGACGCACAAGGAGCGCGGGTCTTCGGACCACTCGCACAGGGGCCCTTCCTCGAAGCGCTCGGCATCGGCCTGCGCGCCGAACGACTGGCCGCCGGCAAAGAGGAACACGTCCGCGCCGAGATCATGAGCGGCGTAGCCCGCCTCGTCGCCGGTGAAGCGATGGGGGCACTGTTTCAGGTGCTCGCCATCCTCGGGCCGCAGACGGCCGAGCCGCCCCCAGGCTTTCTCGTGCCGCCGTCGGGAGGTGGACGATGAGCACAAGCCCGCCGCTCTTTTTGAGCGCGACCGAATTCGATGCCGAATGGCGCGCGGCCGGAATCCGGCACGGCTTCTTCACCCGGCAGGGCGGGGTGTCCCGTGGAATCTATCAGAGCCTGAATGTCGGGACGGGAAGCGACGACGACCCGCGCGCGGTGCGCGAAAATCGCTCGCGGGCCCGGCGCGCCCTCGGGGCTGCGGGGCTCTTCACCCCCTGGCAGGTGCACGGCCGGGCGGTGCAGATTGTCGATGATGCCGGGCAGACGCGCGCACGGGCGGATGCCGCCGTGACCCGCCGGCCGGGCCTTGCCGTCGGCGTCGTGACCGCCGACTGCGTGCCGCTGCTGCTCGCTGATGCCGACCGCGGGATCGTCGCCGCCGCGCATGCCGGCTGGCGTGGTGCGGTGGCCGGTATCGTCGAGAGCGTCACCGCGGCGATGGTCGATCTTGGCGCGCACCGATCCGCGATCGCGGCCGCGATCGGCCCGGCGATCGGCCCCCATTCCTATGAAGTCGGCGAGGATCTGCGCACTGCGGTACTGGCGGCGCATCCGCGTGCGGCGTCCTTCTTCCGGCCGGCGCGTCGCAGCGATCGCCGGTTCTTCGATCTTCCCGGTTTCGCCGCCTGGCGCCTGCGTGAAGCAGGTATCGAACGGGTCACCGTCATTCCCGCCGACACCTGTGCCGATGAGGCGCGCTTCTTCAGCTATCGCCGCGCCTGCCGCGAGGGAGCCGCCGACTACGGCCGGCAGCTCTCCGCGATCGTCATCGCAGCGCAACCGGAATGAATACCGTCCGAAAGGGCGAATCGTTTCAGGCGTGACCCATTGCCGAGGAGAGCATCGAGACATCGACGCCGAGCATCTGCATGGCGCGCGGCCAGATGTCCTCAAGCGGGGTGTTGAAGATCAGTTCCTCATCGGCGGGCGCGGTCAGCCATCCGTTCGCCTGAATTTCCGCCTCGAGCTGGCCCGGCGCCCACCCCGCATAGCCGAGCGCAAGCAGCCGATGGCGCGGCCCCTTGCCTTCGGCGATCGCCTTGAGGATGTCCACCGTCGCGGTCAGGGCGATGGTTTCGGTGACGACGAGCGATGTTTCCTGAATGAAGTCGGTCGAATGAAGCACGAAGCCGCGCCCGGTTTCCACCGGTCCGCCGACCTGGATGGGAATATCCACGACCGGTTCGCCGACCTCTATGTCGAGCTGCTCGAGCAGTTCGCGGAAGGTCAGGCCCTGGAAGGGCCGGTTGACGATCAGCCCCATGGCGCCTTCTTCCGAGTGAGAGCAGACGAAAACGACGGCACGCTCGAAGCGCGGATCGCCCATCGCCGGCATGGCGAGCAGAAGCTGTCCTTCAAGATAGGGATTGGGGCCTTCAGCCATGGGGTTTCGTCGTCCTCGTTCGGTCGCCTGCGGGCGGGCGTGACGGCATCGCCCTTCCGCATGTTGCGCGCATTTTTCGCGAGGGGCAAGCATCCATCGTCGATGTCCGCTCCACGCTTGCCTTCATGCTTCAGATGGGCAAGGCTGGGCACGGCTTCAAGATGGGCGCGACAGGGGATCGAGAGACGGATGCTTGTGCCGGGTACTGGCTCGGCAAAGGTGTGCGAATCCGAAAAGGAGGGATCTCCCGATGAATCTGCCCCCTCACCCGGCGCGCCTGCCCCGCCCGAAGCATGTGCGGGAATCCGCTTGTCGTGAGCCTGTCACTCCCGAGGCGCTCTATCGCCGACGCGGCTTCCTCGCCGCAGCGGGTGCGCTTGCCGGCCTTGCCGCCCTCCCGATGCGCTTTGCAGCAATGGCCATGCCCGAGCGACGGCCGCCATTCGTTGATGCGCAAGGGCGCATCCCCGCCCGCGGGAATCCGCGCTATCGCGCCGGCGATGAAGCAATTACCGATGAAGCGGTCGCTACCGGCTACAACAACTATTATGAATTCGGTACCGACAAGGAGGATCCGGCCCGCCATGCCCGCCATTTCCGCAGCTTTCCCTGGACTGTCGAGGTTTCGGGGCTGGTCGCCCATCCGGGCGAATGGCGGCTGGAAGACCTGATCGATCCTGCTGATCTGGAGACCCGTGTCTATCGCTTCCGCTGCGTCGAGGCCTGGTCAATGGTGATTCCCT